>NZ_QLIS02000001.1:600000-801155 GCF_003574475.2 Pseudofrancisella aestuarii
ACATATTCCACAACTATTGCATTACCACTCTTATCAGATATTAAGAAATGAACTTCTGGCACCACCCCTTTTACATCTGTTGAGCTATCATTCCAAACTTTATATTTCTCCAAGCCCTTTTTAACATCATCAATATTATTATATTGACTTAAGATATATGTTGTTATCTCAAGTATTGAGGCATAATTTTTATCAGTTTTCTCAACTTTCTGATATTGAGTAAATCCACCAGGCAAGTAGTTAGCGCTAAGACTAAGACCTTCACTATTTTGACCATCTGCAATAAAAAAATTATCCTTTGACATAGATATGCCTGTACCCAATACAGAATATTTAGAAGAATAATTCTCTTTTGGTAAATCTAAATCTTTTGGCGCCGTTAAAGTATGAATTGTGCCCGCTGGTATATAGGTCAAACTCCAATCCCAATCAAGACCCCATTCTACTGTTCTTCCAGCAACTACGTCACCATCATTACCTTTCATAGTTATAGCTGTACATGCGATCGCTGAACTTACTAGCACGCTTGAAAGCAACAACCCTGCTTTTAATACTTTCTTCACTTATAAATCCTTTATAAAAATTAATAATTTATAAGATCATTTAAGCATACAATTTACTTATATAAAATTCATTTTGATAGTTTAAGAATTTATTCTGAAAATAGCGCATATAAAAACTTACAATTAATAATCCATTTTCATTTCTTATTTAGTAAATTTTTGATAGATAGTTTTTGATTAAAAAATTTTTAGAATTTAGGGGGAAGATATTTATTATAAAACTTCTATATTTATAGCTTGAGCACCTTTGTCTCCAGCTTGAGTTTTATAAGCTACATTTTGACCTTCGCTTAGCGTTCCACCAGCACTCCATAAAGCTGATACGTGTACAAATACATCTTTGCTACCATTTTCTGGAGTAATAAATCCGAAGCCTTTTGAATCATTGAAAAATTTTACTTTTCCTTTAAGTTTTTCACTCATGTTTTTCTCTCTTGTTTATTGTTATTTAGTTAATGACTAAGTAAGTAAAAGTATTATAAAAAATTAAAGATAACTAAAATAATAAGAGACAAAACTAAAACTATTCTTGATAAATTTATAATTTACGCAAAAACTCACTTGCGACTGGATTATTGTAACACAATAAATCACTATGTATACATATATTTGAATATATTTTAAAAATTAGATTTTACTAAGATTTAAGTTTTAAATATTTCACATATGAATTTATAAAAATGAAACAACACAGTATATAGGCCAATAAATTAGAAACCCCTGTTAAAGTGCTAAGATTTTTTATTGAAAGTTCTAATAAGTCTGCCTCGTTAAAATAGAATATCGCAAAAGTTGAGCAAATAGTATAAACACCTAAAACTAATAACCCTAAGAAATAACCTCTAGCAACTATAACTAGTCCTGAATATAAAGCAATCATCCAAAATAATTGATATATATCAAAATCCCAATTAACCTCATATACTGGAACAAAGTGAAGGAATAACGAATATAAGATATATAATGTAGCAAACACTACTAATGTTAATATTAACCATACGCCATCATTGCTAAATAAAACTAGTTTCTTAGGATAATCATCCAAATGCTTTTTAAACATGATATATCCAAAACATGCCATAAATATATCAGGTAAAGAGTTTAGCAGCATTAAAGTAACATAGTCATACGGCATATTTTTTAATGAGGATGCTATCAATATATATAAAATATCTATCAAAGGGTTTAATAAATATATATACCAAGCTGACAACTTAAACTTAGAAAGTTTATAAACAAAATATATTCTTATAAACAATTGAATAAAAATCAAAACATAAGATACAAAAATCATAAATAGCTCTCTCCACCTCATCAAGTCGATCGTTAAAGTATAACTAGCTGAATATTTTTTACAATTAATGCTATACACCAAAAACTAAATAACTAATTTGATATATCATCTATTTAAAGAGATAATAGCTCTAATTTTTAAAATAATGCAAATATTCCTATAATGAAAAAGTGTATAAGTTTCACATTAATAATCTTAGTATATTTATCATTTAATCCTCTTTATGCAATAAACCTAGATCTAATGAAATCAAACATCCAAAACGCTAATGCTCAGCAAGATGATGCTAATAACATAAAAGAAAATTCAACAAATAAAGAAAATATAAGTGCTGAAGGTTTATTTAATCAATATAAAAAACAAAGTTAATTTTAATATAGTAAAACTATTTCGAGAAAAGATTTAATAAAGCTGAATTACCAAACCCTTTTTCTGGTGCTACACTAGGTCTTCGAAAAGCATAAGGCATAAGATCAAAACCTGACGTATATTGTTCAGTATCTTGCTTATACTCTTCAGAATCACTAACATCCAGGTCTGTTTCTATCTGATTATTAAGAGGTAGTAGTTCATTAAGCATTGTTGGTATTACATTATCCATATCATTATTATAGTACTTTAAAGTAATACTATCTGGCATTTTCCATCTTACCAACCCTAGATGCTCATCATTAGCAGTCTTATATAATACAAACTCAGTATAGTCTATATTTGTCGTAAGCCCCCAAGACTCAGATGCTGAATATTTAAGAGATGCTTGGCATTTATTCTTTTTATCAAAAGAAGGAACAGCATATGCTTTTATATCTCGTTTTTGTAACTGATCTAAGATTGTTTCTTGAAAATTAGGAATAGTAACTTCTTTATTATTGACAACACAAATAGAATCTATCTTCTCTGGTGATTTCACTATATTTACTTTAGTAGAAGCACAACCACTAATAAAAAGTATACAAAACCCTAAGAATATAATTTTTTTCATAAAAACATAAAAATACGAATATACTTATATGATACTTAATTTTTGTAACAAAGTTAATTATCTAGCAATTACTTATTAAATATTCTATAACTATTTTTTATAGCATATTTAACTTAAAATAAACTAATAAGAATATGAAACAAATATAGAAAATGAAAAGAATTATATTTTTTATAATTTGGCTATTATTTTTTTTCAAACTAACTTATGCAATTCCTCTAGAACTTTTAAGATGTAACATTGAAAAAGCTCAAAAACAAGATGCTTTAAAAGTTCATATTGTTGATACAAAACGAAAATTAGATGCTCATGAATTATTTAACTACTATAAAAGTAAATAATTTATTTTAGGAGATCTTTGAGAAACTTATCGATGGTGCCGAAGGTGGGACTATAACTAATCTTTCCTAGCCTTTATATATCAACACTTCTATTTTTTACAAATTAGTCAGTAGTACAAAAAGTCGTACAAATCAAAACTATATTTTATCAAAATAGTTAATATTGTATTTATAATAGCATAGTTGATTAATTATAAGATTTTTATCAAGCACTCTCTTTAGGTAACCATAGATCAGCTAATTCAGATGAACTTAGTTTTGTAGTAGTTTGAACTGTTCCATCTACACTTCCTCCATCCATATCTATGTCATCTGCTCCAGAGGCTGCTAATAGCTCTGCTATCTTATTTGAGTTAGCTGATAAATCTAATGCAAATCCATCATTAGCATCTATCTCTAAACCTTGATTAGTATATTGACTAGAAAAATAATCATCTACTATTACTGAACCTAATGGATCACTATCAAAATTAATAAGCAAATCTTCTCCATCTCTACTTAAATTAACAGAATCATGGTCTATATCTGTTAGCTCTAATGTATCCATAGTTCCATCATTAGATGATACATTTAGGGTATCGTTACCATCTCCTTGAGAATATCTATGCTTCTGTTATATTTCCAACATATGAATCTGAAACCTCTTCTCTAGATGATGGCACTAAAGTTGCATCAAAAGTTCCAGATATTCCTAAAGTAATATCTAAAGGGTAACTGGATGTTGGACCATAGCTAAATATATGGGTTTCTATCCCATTTGATATTTTAATCCAAGCATGATAACCATTTGTTCAACTTGTAAGAGGATCTGTATATAAACTAAATTTATAATTGCTCATTATTTCACCCTTTTAGATATTTTTTGTTTATATTTTTTTATTATTAAATAAATCACATAATCTAATACTTCTACTAAGAAAATACTAAATATAAAACCTGATAAAGTGATAAATATAATACTATTGGTAAAAGTATAACTTTCTACATAAGATGTTTTTGTGGCTCCCAACGTATTAAGAAAAAAAATAATAAAAGAAAAAACATATACTATGAACCTACATAATACATCTTTAATTGAATTTGGTAATTTAAAAAAAACTAATAATGTTATGACATAAATAGCAAAAATTATTTTAAATATATTAAAAAAGTCTATTAATATTAAATTTCTGTTTAAGAATATTATAGAAATAGTAATAAGCCCTAATATTAAGATATATATTATTCTCATATGATTATTTTTCATTTATGTTCCTCCTGTACCACTTTTACTAATCCACCCATCTAATCACCCTTCCCATATTCAACATCATAAAATACCTTTATTAATATTACCTTTCTCTAAGACTGTTATCGATACCTCTTGTAAGTGGCTCTGTGAAGAAATCTATCACTCTTCTGGTTCCTGTCTTAACCTTTGCTACTACTGCCATTCCAGGCACTATCTTATAGTCCTCGCCATCTTTGTGTAAGGTATTATCATTTAAGGAAACTATTAGCTTATACACTAATCCCAATCTCTCATCTTCTATAGCATCTCCAGAGATCTTCTCTACAGTCCCATGTAGTACTCCATACTCAGCAAATGGGAATGTATTGACCTTAACCTCAGCCTCTTGTCCACTCTTTAGATAACCTATATCTTCATTCTTAACATACACCTCAGCTTGTAGCAACTACTAATTATTATGATATTAAACATACATGGGTTGGCTTTGATAAAAACCCTTCTGGATTTCCAGAATCTCCACAACTGTTCAAAGGAGCTACATTAGCAAACTGTAAAGATGGTACTTGTGATTTGATTTGTGTCTACTACTCAAATGTAGAAGATCATACTATTGAGGCTAGTTCAAATCATAAACCCAACCAAACTAACTTTATAATCAATGAAAATATAAATGCTTATCTAAAGAACTTCCAATGCCAATTCACTGAACATGTCGATTGTACGTTTATTGTTGAGACTGCTTAATTTTGCACGAGTGAGAATCAAACTAACAATCATCTAACATTACAAACAAACACTTCCAATAACCTGAAAATCAGCAGTAGTATTAAAAGTAGTACAAATCAAAACTATATTTTATCAAAATAGTTAATATTATATTTATAATAACATAGTTAATTAATTATAAGATTTTTATCAAGCGCTCTCTTTAAGCAACCATAGATCGGCTAATTCAGATGAACTTAGTTACATAATCTACATTAGAATATTAATTTTTATATTTTTTTGCTTATTGAATATTTTATTCTAATTAAACCCCAATAGTTATGTACAGCTATAGAGAATGATAAAGGATATTTACGAACTGTTATATTATAACACTTTATGTTTTTTATGATATTATAACCACATATCAATACTTATCATTATTTTATTGGAATACTAGCATGAAAAAATTACCAGTTACCGTACTGTCAGGCTTTCTTGGCTCAGGCAAAACCACACTACTAAGTCATATCTTAAATAATAGTAATGGTCTCAAAATAGCTATGATTGTAAATGACATGAGTGAAATCAATATTGATGCTGAACTAATAAAAAGTCACGACTCTCATGTCTCAAGAACAGAAGCAAAAATGGTTGAAATGACTAATGGGTGCATATGCTGTACTTTGCGTGAAGATTTACTAACTGAAGTTGAGAAATTAGCAAAATCAGAAAAGTATGACTACTTAATTATTGAGAGTACTGGTATTTCTGAACCACTTCCAGTAGCTACAACCTTTGAGTTTAGAGATGAAGATGGCAAAAGCCTTGCTGATGTTGCATATATTGACACGATGGTCACAGTAGTTGATACAGCTAATTTTATGAACCATTATAGCTCATCTGAATATCTGAAAGATACAAGCGAAAGTCTTGGAGAAGAAGATGACAGAGCTATTGTTGACCTGATGGTTGAACAGATAGAATTTGCAAATGTCATCATTTTAAACAAGGTAGATGAATGCTCAAAAACTGATAAAGAAACAGTTAAGTCTATTGTAAAAGGCTTAAACGTTGATGCTGAGATTATAGAAACTAACTTCTCTAAAGTTGATATCAATAAGGTTGTTAATACTAGAAAATTTAACTTAGAAGAAGCTGAAAATCATCCTTTGTGGAGTAAAGAATTATATAGTTTTAAAGAACATATCCCTGAAACAGAGGAATATGGTATTAAGTCATTTGTTTATCATTCCATAAACCCTTTTAACCCTGAAAAACTAATGAACTTTTTTAATAATGTTGAGTGGCCAGGAATTGTTAGAGCAAAAGGTTTTTTTTGGATATCAACAAGACCAGACTATGTTGGAGAAATGTCTCAAGCAGGAGCTTTAGTTAGACATCAAGGCATGGGAATGTGGTGGGCAAGTATCGATGAAGATCAATGGCCTGACACTCCAGAATTTCAACAAATGGTAAAAGACAGATGGAATGAAATAAGTGGAGACAGAAGACAAGAAATTGTTTTCATAGGCTTAAAAGATGAAATGGATGAAAAGCAGATTAGATCAGCTCTTGATGAATGTTTAATAAATGATTACTGGAATAATCCTGATAAATACTCAAACATATCAGACCCATTCCCTAATTGGTTTGTTGAAAACAATGAGGAATAAAAATGAATAATTTTGACGTAGTAGTTTTATTAATAATTTTATTTGTTACAGCTATATCTGGTATATACCCTTTTATTAAAAAAGCAGCAAATCCTATAGGCTTTAATTTTCCAATAGGAGATGCCCTAGCAAATGGTGTATTTCTAGGTGCTGGCCTAATTCATATGTTAAGCGACTCTGCAAGTGACTTTGAGGATTTAAAAGTAAGTTATCCATTCCCATTTCTAATAGCTGGGGTAACTATTCTACTTTTCTTATTATTAGAACATGTTGGAGGAACACTATCTAAAAGTAATAAAGGTAACTTATCATTTATGGCAATCATGGCAACAATTATGCTATCAATCCATAGCTTTTTTGAAGGTGCTGCCTTAGGCATATCTGAGCTAAGTGTGGCTTTTGTACTATTTATTGCAATTATTGCACATAAGTGGGCAGCTAGCTTTGCATTAGCAATAAATATTAATAAGACAAATTTGAAATTCATAGTAAGACTCATGCTTTTCTCAACATTTGTGATAATGACTCCTCTAGGAATAATATTTGGCCAAGCAGCTCATAACTATGTTTCAAATCCTTTTGTTGAACCTACATTTACAGCTATAGCAGCCGGTACATTTATTTATATGGGTACACTACATGGTTTAGACAAATCTGTATTAATCAAAGATTGTTGTAATACTAAGCAATATACATTTGTAATTATTGGCTTTGCTATCATGGCTATAGTTGCTATTTGGACTTAGGTTTTTTATATCTTCCTTACTCTAAGCTCAGAACATGTTTCAGTAGAATGAGTGATTAAACTAACAATCATCCAACTTTACAAACAAACACTTCCAATAATCTAAAAATCAGCAGTAGTATTAAAAGTCGTACAAATCAATGTGAGTTTCAGTAGAACTTTATGAGACTACATAAACTGTAACTTAACGAAAACTTTGATATATAAAGGTTTGAAGAATCGTTATGAGACCTTATGAAACCATTGTTTGGTGCCGAAGGTGGGAATCGAACCCACACTCTGTTGCCAGAACCGGATTTTGAATCCGGCGCGTCTACCAATTCCACCACTTCGGCATATTTTGAACTTTATAATAATTGATAATTAAATTTCAGTCAATTATTAAAGCTTTTATTATAGATTTTCAGGCCAATTATCTATAGATGTACCTAAAGATAATCCAAGCTCTGTTAATTTATCTTTTATCTCATTTAATGATTTTTTACCAAAATTAGGAGCTTTTAAAAGTTCTGTTTCAGTTTTTTGAACTAACTCACCAATAAATCTTATATTAACAGCTTTTAAACAGTTAGAAGATCTAGCTGTCAAGCTAAGCTCTTCAACATGCTTCAATAACATAGGATCTAAATCTTTTGTTGGATCTTCAACAAAAATACTTTGATTAATATTCTCAACGTCAACAACACCAGAAAGTTGGTTTTGTATTTTTGTAGCAGCCTGTCTAACAGCTTCTTCAGGAGAAACAACACCATTTGTTTTCACATCTAAATGCAGTCTATCTAAATCTGTTCTTCTTCCAACACGAGCATCTGTTACATCAAAGTCACAAAAGACTACAGGAGAAAAAGTTCCATCTAGAAGAAATTCTCCATCTTTAAAATTTTCTTCAGTTGCTTTATAACCTGTACCTTTTTCAACTTTAGCTACTATACTAAGCTTTTTGCTTCCAAGATAATTACAGACAAATACTTCTTTATTTAAAAGCTCAACTCCTTCAGAAGTTTCAGCTTCTCCAGAAAGAACTTCTCTCTCATCACCACTTATTGAAAAGCTAATTGTGCCACTGTCTACATCGTTTAAAGTAACAGCTAAAGCTTTCAAGTTTAATATAATATCAGCAACACACTCTTCACAAGGAATTGTATCTTCGTAAGAAGTAACTTTACCATCATTTATTTTTATAGCAGTTATGCAAGCACCTTCTGAAGCGTATAACATAGTTTGCTTAAGAGCATATCCTAATGTATAACCAAACCCCCTCTCCAAAGCTTCAAATGAAAACTTTGTTGAATTCTCTTGATAACTATCTATAACGATATTTGTAGGGTGTAATAAATTCTCTAGAACCATCATTTAACCTAATTTTATATTTTTATATTGACAAAAATAACACTATGCCGTGAATTATAGCATAATAAAACTTTTTTTTAACATAGTTAATTTGAATCAGAACTTTTTATCTTCTTAATACTATCTAACTTACTCTTTATTTTAAGCTCAAAACCGTTCACTGAAGGCTGATAAAACTCTCCATTAATATTATCCGGAAAATATTCTTGCTTAACAAAAGAGTTAGGGTAATCATGCGGATAAAGATAATTACTATCTTTATAGTTTTTTAAATGTTTTGGTACTTCTATATTACGTGATGACTTAACCATGCTTAAAGCATCACTATAAGCCTTATAGCTAGCGTTACTCTTAGGAGCCACTGCTAGATATATTGCTGCTTGAGCTAATACCAGCCTACCTTCTGGCAAGCCTAATTTTTCATATGCATTCCAAGCATCAATTGCTATTCTTATAGCTTGTGGATCAGCATTTCCAATATCTTCAGATGCAATACAAAGCATTCTCCTTGCCACTACCAAAGGATCAACCCCATTATCTAGCATCAAAGCCAACCAAAATATAGCCGCATCCGGATCTGTACCTCTTATTGACTTATGAAACGCTGAAAGTTGTTCATAGAATTCTTTTCCCTCTCTATGAAAATCACGTACTACATCGCCAATAGCTATATCAAATAACTTTTTATCAAAAACAATCTCATTTTTTTTATCGGAAAGTAAATACATTCTCTCAATAAGATTAATAATCTTGCGACAGTCACCATCACTAAAATTATAAAAAGAATTATATAAATCTTCTTGTATGCTTACTTTTTTAGAAGACAACTCATCATCTTTCTTTAAAACTTGATCTATTAACTCTCTAACCTCATCTTTCTTTAGCGGATAAAGCCTTACTATCAAAAGTCGAGAAACTAAAGCATCATTTAAATAATAAGTTGGATTTTCTGTAGTAGCTCCAATAAGGATTATTTTACCACTTTCTATGTATGGTAAAAGCAGATCTTGTTGAGACTTATTAAACCTATGAATCTCATCCAAGAATAAAACAAAACTATCTAACTTTTCATTTTCTGAAATCAGCTTTCTTACTTCTTTTACTCCAGAATCAACTGCTGACAACTCAAAAAAAGCTAGCTGTTTACTTTTTGCGATTATTCTTGCTAATGTAGTCTTACCTGTACCGGGCTTCCCACATAAAACTAAAGAAAAAATGCCATCACTATTAAGCATTTTTGTAAGAATCCCATTAGGAGATAAAAGATGTTTCTGCCCTACTATTTCATTTATTGAAGTCGGTCTAATCCGCGCTGATAAAGGTATATAGTTTTTCATGAAACCTTTTTAAATTTTTTCTTAACAATCTCATAAAGAACTCCTTCCCTAACAGCTCCTTTTGATCTTTCCATAGAAACTATTCCTAATGAATCAAAAACAGCATACAAAATTGCAACACCACCAGCTATTACATTCACCCTATCTTCTCTCAAGCCATCAAAACTAATATTTTGAACTACCTCTTTTGCTATCATCTTAGTTATAAGGTCATTTAGAAACAGCTGGTTTACAGTATCTTGTTTATTCAATGTCGAATTTATTTTTATAACAGATTGTATAGTTCCAGAAGAACCAAGAGCAACGTCCCAGCCTATAGATTTATATTTTTTAACGATCGGCTCTATAAGCTTCTTTGTTTCTTCAACTGCTTTAAAGAAATTATCGAATGTTAATTTCCCTTCACTAAAAAAGTCATTCTGCACGCCTACACAACCAACATCAAGACTTCTTGACGCCAGTATTGAATCTCCTCTACCAATCACTATCTCAGTAGATCCACCACCTATATCAACTATAAGTGTTTTATTTGTGGTTATAACATTATCTAAAGCTTGTCTAGCTCCCACATACACAAGCCTAGCTTCTTCTTTTCCAGATATTATTCTTATCTTAGTTCCTAAAGCCTTACTCAGTTTTTTCTTAAAAACTCGAATATTCCTTCTAGCTTTTCGTAAAGTATATGTACCTACAGCCTCTACATACTCAACTTGATAGTTTCTAATCTCTCTAGAAAAAGACTCTAGGCATGCTATAGCTCTAGCTTGAGTTTCATCATCTATAGTTAAGTCTTTACTTAGCCCTGCTCTTAACTGTATTTTTTCTTTTTGTTTATAAATAGTGTTTACTTCACCACTATCAGAAATTTCACAAATAAGCATATGAAAACTGTTAGAGCCAAGATCAACTGTAGCTATTCGCTTAGACATTTTTTAATTTTTAAATCACGAATATAATTTAAGTAACAATGATATTACAAAAAAGTAGCTTAAAATAGCTAAAAAATTTTATTTTAAAACATTTTTATTGTAATATGACCTTAAAGTTAGATGCTAAAAGTGTTCAGTCGACTTGCATTTGATAATGAACTGAACAATCAAACTTATATATAAAAAACTTTATTTCTAAAATTTTAAAAATATATACCAAAGAATTATAAAATAAGGAAAATTAAAATATGTCAAAATGTGTAGATATTTCTGATGATCAATTCATAAGTGAAGTTATTGAAAGCAAAACTCCTGTGTTATTAGACTTTTGGGCTCCTTGGTGTGGACCATGCAAAATGATTGCTCCAATATTAGATCAAGTTGCTGCTCATTATGGTGATAAAGTAAAAATCTGCAAACTTAACATAGATGAGAATGAAGAAACTGCTATGAAGTTTGGCGTTCGTGGAGTGCCAACTTTAATGCTTTTTAAAAATGGGGAAAATGCTGAAACAAAAGTAGGCGTTGTTCAAAAAACTCAATTAATCGCTATGATCGATAAGTATCTATAGTCTTTCATCAAATATTTTCTACTACTAGAGAACAAGCAATGAATCTTAATGAATTAAAGTACAAGTCTGTTAACGAACTTATGGAAATTGCTCAAGGTCTTGATCTTGAATCACTTAGAGCAAGAAAACAAGAATTAATATTTTCTATACTTAAGCACTATGCTGATAATGGTGAAGATATCTACGGTGAAGGTATATTAGAAGTCTTACAAGATGGCTATGGATTTCTTAGATCATCTGATAGTTCATACTTTGCTAGCCCCGATGATATTTATGTCTCACCTGCTTTTATCAGAAAATTAAACTTAAGAACTGGTGACAGCATTGTTGGTAAAATTCGCCCTCCAAGAGATAGTGAAAAATATTTCGCAGTTAAACACATTGATAGCGTTAACTTTGATTCTCCAGAACAAGCTAGAAAGAAAATTTTATTTGAAAACCTAACTCCTGAATATGCTAAAGAAAGATTAAAGATGGAAATAGGTAATGGCTCTAGTGAAGACATCACTGCACGAGTTATAGACTTAGCAGCACCTTTTGGTAAAGGTCAACGTGGACTTATTGTTGCTCCACCAAAGACTGGTAAAACTATTATGATGCAAAATATTGCAACATCAATTGCTAAAAACCATCCTGAATGTAACTTAATCATGCTACTTATCGATGAGCGTCCAGAGGAAGTTACAGAGATGCAACGTTCAGTACGTGGTGAAGTTGTAGCATCAACATTTGATGAACCCGCAGCTAGACACGTTCAGTTGGCAGAGATCGTAATTGAAAAAGCAAAAAGACTAGTTGAGCATAAACAAGATGTTGTTATTCTGCTAGACTCAATCACAAGATTAGCTCGTGCATACAATACTGTATCACCTGCTTCTGGTAGAGTACTTTCTGGTGGTGTGGAAGCAAATGCTTTACAAAAACCAAAAAGATTCTTTGGTGCGGCAAGAAATACTGCTGAAGGTGGTAGTTTAACAATCATTGCTACAGCCCTTGTTGAAACTGGCTCTAAAATGGATGAGGTTATCTTTGAGGAGTTCAAAGGTACTGGTAACATGGAACTTCATCTTGATCGTAAAATTGCTGAACGTCGTGTTTATCCTGCTATTAGCTTTGATAGATCTGGTACTCGTAGAGAAGAGTTACTTACAACTCAAGATGAATTACAAAAACTTTGGATTCTACGTAAGATTCTTGGTGGCATGGAAGATGTGCAAGCTATGGAATTCTTAACAGAAAAAATGAAATCTTCTTTAACTAATGAAGAATTTTTTGAAATCATGAAAAGAGGCGCTATCTAAAATAAAATGAAATCTTTTAAAGATCTAAGAGAATTTATTACATATCTTGAAGAGAATAATCATCTAAAGAAAATATCTCAAAAAATATCTCCCTTCTTAGAAATGACTGAAATCTCAGATCGTGTCCTAAGAAGCAAAGGTCCCGCCTTACTATTTACAAATCCTGATCATCGCTCAAACATTCCTGTATTGACAAACCTTTTTGGAACTCCTGAAAGAATTGCTATTGCTTTAGGCTTGGATAGTGTTGATGAATTAAAGGAGCTTGGGGAGCTTTTAGCATATCTAAAAGAACCTGAACCACCTAAAGGCTTTAAAGATGCTATAGATAAATTCCCTATCTTCAAACAAGTTCTCAACATGTCTCCGAAAGTAGTAAAGAATCCAGTTTGCCAAGAGGTTGTGATTGATAAAGATAATATAAATCTTCATAGTCTCCCAATTCAAGTTTGCTGGCCTAAGGATGTTGCTCCGCTAATAACATGGGGACTAGTTATAACTAACAGCTTAAGAAAGGAAAGACTAAACCTAGGTATATACAGACTTCAACTTTTAGGTAAAAATAAACTTATCATGAGATGGTTACATCATCGTGGCGGAGCCCTAGATTATCAAGCATGGTGTAAAAATCATGGAGATAAGCCCTTTCCTGTAGCTGTAGCTATTGGTGCTGACCCAGCAACTACTTTAGCTGCGGTAACACCTATTCCAGATACTTTATCTGAATATGCTTTTGCGGGACTATTAAAAAAACAAAAGGCAGAAGTTGCAAATGCTCTTACTAGCGACCTACTAGTACCTGCTAATACAGAAATAGTGCTAGAAGGATTCATATATCCTAATGAAACCGCACCTGAAGGTCCTTATGGTGATCATACAGGATACTATAACGAAGTTGAGGAATTTCCTGTTTTTACAGTTGAAAAAATAACTCACCGTAAAAATCCTATTTATCATAGCACATACACAGGTAGACCTCCTGATGAACCTGCTATATTAGGCGTATCATTTAATGAAATTTTTACTCCAATTATTCGTAAACAATTCTCTGAGATTATAGATTTCTATCTACCTCCGGAAGGTTGCTCTTACCGTATGGCTATTGTTAGTATTAAAAAACAATATCCTGGACATGCAAAACGAGTCATGATGGGAGTTTGGTCATATTTGCGTCAATTTATGTACACTAAATTTGTTATCATCGTAGATGATGATATAAATGTACGTAGCTGGGAAGATGTTATATGGGCTATAACCACACGCATGGATCCAACCCGTGACACTACTCTAATCGATAACACTCCTATAGATTATTTAGATTTTGCTTCTCCAATATCTGGCTTAGGCTCAAAAATGGGACTAGATGCAACAAATAAAATGCCAGGAGAAACTTCTAGAGAGTGGGGAGAAAAAATCGAAATGTCTGAAGAAGTTAAAAAGAAAATCGATGAAATCTGGGAAAGCCTAAAACTCAACTAAAGTATAATAGAGATTTAATAATGAAAACAAATTCAAATAAGCACTTTATCTCTATATTTTTATTGCTTCTTCTTGGTACTATTTGGGGATCTGGCTACACTATTGCTAGATTTTGTATGACTCACGGAGTTCATCCACTTGGATATAGCTTTTGGCAATCATTAGGACCAATGATTGCTTTATTAGTTATAGTAATTGTGGCAAAAATTCCTTTTTCTATTAAGCCTAAATACATTCACTACTATTTAGCCTGTGGAATACTAGGAATTGTCATTCCAAATACTATTATGTATTTTTGTGCTCAACATATTCCTTCTGGCTTATTAACTGTATTAATTAATACTGTGCCAATTATAATTTTCCCACTAAGCATTTTATTTTATTTAGAAAAATTTGATTTAAAGAGATTTATCCTTGTGCTAATTGGTTTTATCGGAATTTTATTTACTATACTAAGTAATTTAAATCTTCCAGAGATAAATAACATCCCTTGGACAATTATTGCTTTAGTAGCACCTTTCTCATTTGCTTTATGTGCTGTATGGATTGCTGCATTTAGACCATTACCTAGTAATTTTCTAAGCCTCTCTTTAGGAATGCTTACAACATCAACTATTATACTTATACCTATTACATTAAGTTTAGGCCACTTTCACCCTATTAGTTTTCCATTAAATATAAACGACTGGTTAATCTTATTAGAAATAATATTATCAAGTATTGGCTATGTGATTCTTTTTATATTAATCAAAATTGCAGGACCTATCTACTATTCGCTAGTAGGTGGAGTTGCTTCTGCAATAGGATTGATGTGGGGAAGAATATTCTATGATGAAAACTTAAACACAAACTCATGGATAGGTGTTAGTTTAATATTAATCACCATAATATCTTTAACGATACTATTAAAAAGAAAATATAAAGTTGAATAAAACTTAAAAAGAATTTGAAAGATTATTTTATTTGAGGATCTAGCTCACCAGTCTCATATCTTTGAAACATTTTTTCTAAAGAAATTGGTTTAATTTTAGATGCTTGACCTGCTGAACCAAATGCAATATATCTAGCTTCGCATATTTCACTCATCGCTTTTTTAGATACTGCAAGATATTTTCTTGGATCAAACTCTGCTGGGTTTTCTGCTAAAAACCTTCTTATAGCACCTGTTGCCGCCATTCTTAAATCAGTGTCTATATTAACTTTTCTTACACCATACTTAATTGCTTCAACAATCTCTTCAACTGGTACACCATAAGTTTCACCCATATTCCCACCATAAGTGTTAATAACTTCTAACCAATCTTGAGGAACAGATGAAGAACCATGCATTACTAAATGAGTGTTTGGAATTCTTGCATGAATTTCTTTTACTCTTTTAATTGATAAAACATCTCCAGTAGGTGGCTTAGTAAACTTATAAGCGCCATGACTTGTTCCTATAGCAATAGCTAAAGCATCTACTTTAGTTTTTCTTACAAAGTCAGCTGCTTCTTCAGGGTCAGTTAAAAGTTGTTCTTTAGATAAAGTTCCTTCAGCGCCAATTCCATCTTCCTCACCCGCTTGTCCAGTTTCTAAAGAACCTAAACAACCAAGTTCCCCTTCAACTGACACTCCACAAGCATGGGCCATTTCTGCTGCTCTTTTTGTTACTTCAACATTATATTCATAGCTAGCCGGAGTTTTTCCATCACTCATTAGAGATCCGTCCATCATCACAGATGAAAATCCTAATTGAATAGATCTTTGACAAACATCAGGAGATGTACCGTGATCTTGGTGCATACATACCGGAATATGTGGATACTCTTCCACTGCTGCCTCAATCAAATGCTTAATAAAAGGTGCACCAGCATATTTTCTCGCACCAGCTGAACCTTGTAAAATCACTGGTGAATTAACTTTATCAGCTGCTTCCATAACTGCTCTAACCTGCTCAAGGTTATTCACATTAAACGCAGGTATTCCGTAATTGTTCTCTGCAGCATGATCTAGCAACTGCCTTAATGAAACTAAAGCCATCTTACTCTCCTTTAATATTTTATTTAACGTGTCCAGCTATTATTACTTTAATTTTGTTAGTGCTTCCATGCACTCCCATACTATCACCACTTGTTAATACTACAGGATCTCCATCTGCTATCAAATTTCTTTTTTCAAGTTCCATGCAAGCACATCTGTTAACGTATAGTTTAGACATTCTTGTGGAATCAAAAAATATTGGAATAACTCCTCTATACAAAGTCATTGCTCCAAGAGTCGGTGCATTTCTTGAAAGTGCATAAATTGGTAAGTCAGAGTTCAACCTAGACATCCATCTTGAAGTATTTCCACCTTCAGTTAAAACTAACAAAGCTTTAGCTGAAATATCATTTGCAATATGTACAGCCGATACAGAAACTGCATGATCAATACGATTATATTCTGCCACCCTATTCTTCTTAACAATATGTGTCCACTGACTATGTTCAGCAGCATCACAAATCCTTGCCATAGATTCTACAGTTTCAACAGGGTATTGACCTGCCGCTGTCTCTGCAGAAAGCATTACTGCATCAGTTCCATCAAAAACAGCATTTGCAACGTCAGAAGCTTCGGCTCTTGTTGGTGATGAGTTCTCTATCATAGACTCCATCATTTGAGTTGCTGTAATAGATGCTTTTTCATTCTGCCTTGCTTTACTAATAATCATTTTTTGTATAGCAGGTACATTTTCATCACCTATTTCCACAGCAAGATCGCCTCTAGCAACCATTACTAAATCTGTAGCTTGAATAATACCTTTAAGGTTCTCTTTTTCTACAGCTTCAGCTCTTTCAATTTTTGCTACTAATGCAGGTTTCCATCCAGCATCATTAATAAGCTGTCTAGCATATCTAATATCATCACCATCTCTAACAAATGAAACAGCTAGAAAATCTACTTGAAGCATAGCTGCAAGTTTAATATCTTCCTTATCTTTATCAGTCAAAGCGGGTGCTGTTAATCCACCACCCTTTTTATTGATACCTTTATTATTTGAAACTTTTCCACCGATAACTACTTTACAATGAACTTTTTTATTCTCAACTGTAGTTACTTCTAAAACAATTTTTCCATCATCAACAAGCAATATATCTTTTGGTTGAACGTCATCAACTAATTCTTTATAGTCTATTGAAACGGCTTTTTCATCACCCTCATTAACTCCTAAATTAGCATCTAAAGTAAAAGTCTGTCCTTTTTTTATAATCACAGAACCATCTTTAAACTTAGACAATCTAATTTTAGGCCCTTGCAAATCTCCTAAAATACCAACGTAAGTATCTAGTTCTTTTGCTAATTCTCTAACTAGTTCAACTCGTTTTCTATGCTCCTCTGGTGTACCATGAGAAAAGTTACATCTCACTGCATTAACACCAGCCTCTATCATAGCCTTGAGAACTTCTCTTGACTCACTCGCCGGACCCAAAGTCGCTAATATTTTAGTTCGTCTCATACTAGAAAACCTCTTTTGTTATAAAACTACTTAAACCTTTCTTTAAGTATTTCTACTGCTGGTAATTTCTTACCTTCTAAAAATTCTAAGAAAGCTCCTCCTGCTGTAGATATATAAGAGATTTTATCTTTTATATCAAACTTCTCTATAGCAGCTATAGTATCTCCCCCACCTGCAACAGAAAAAGCATCAGATTCAGCTATAGCTAAAGATAAAGCTTTTGTTCCTTCTTCAAAGTTAGGGAACTCGAAAACCCCCAAAGGTCCATTCCACAAAATAGTTTTAGATGAGTTTACTATCTTTGTTATTATTGCTTCAGACTTAGGTCCAATATCCAAAATCATTTCATCTTCTTTTACTTCAGAAACATCTTTTATTGTTGCTTTTGCTGACTCACTAAACTCTTTTGCCACTCTAACATCTACTGGAACAGGAATCTTAACACCTAGCTTTTTAGCTTCTTCTAAAATACCCCTAGCTTCTTCAACAAGTTCTTCTTCATACAAAGACTTACCTACACTATAACCTTCTGCCTTTATAAAAGTATTAGCAATACCTCCACCTACAATTAAAGTCTCAACTTTATTTAATAGGTTATGTAACACTGATAGTTTAGTTGAAACTTTTGAGCCACCAACTATAGCAGTCATAGGCTTTTTAGGAGATTTTAATGCCAGCTCTAAAGCTTTGATCTCAGCATCTAAAAGAAGTCCCGCACAAGCAACCTTAACATATTTTGCAATACCATAAGTAGAAGCTTCAGCCCTATGTGCTGTAGCAAATGCATCCATAACAAACACATCACCTAATGCTGCCATTTTTTTAGAAAGAGTTTCATCACATTTCTTTTCACCTTTATTAAAGCGAACATTATCACAAAGAACTATTTCACCTTCATTTATAGAAATCCCATCTAACCAATTCTTTTCGAACCTTACTGGCTTTTTGATAATTTCTTCTAATGCTTTAGCAACTGGCTCTAAAGAAAATTCTGGATTATATTCACTTTCAGCTGGTCTTCCTAAATGTGATAAAAGAATAACTGAACCACCTTTCTTTAGAATATACTCAACTGTTGGAATAGCAGCTTCAATTCTGACTTTACTAGTTACTTTGCCATCTTTAACTGGGACATTAAAATCAACTCTTACAACAACTTTCTTATTTTTTAAATCAACATCTTTCACACTTAAAAAGTCCATTTCAGACCTCCTTTTTTTATAGAGATGCTAGTCTTTCAGCTACTTTCACCATTTGTTCAGTATAAGACATTTCGTTGTCATACCATGCCACAACTTTAACTAATGACTTATCTCCTAATGGAGTAACCTTAGTCTGAGTCGCATCAAATAAAGAACCATACGTAATACCAATAACATCTGAAGAAACTATCTCATCTTCAGTATAACCAAAAGAATCACTAGAAGAAGCTTTCATTGCAGCATTAATCTCTTCAGCAGAAACTTTTTTAGAAACAACAGCCACTAGCTCTGTTAGTGAACCAGTTGCCACTGGAACACGTTGAGCAGCACCATCTAATTTCCCAGCAAGATCAGGAATTACAAGGCCAATAGCTTTAGCTGCTCCAGTAGAGTTTGGTACGATATTTACTGCTGCAGCACGAGCGCGACGTAAATCATTTTTACGATGTGGTCCATCTAAAGTATTTTGATCGCCAGTATATGCATGAATAGTCGTCATGAAGCCTTTTTCTATAGTAGCAAACTCATGTAGTACTTTAGCCATCGGTGCCAAACAGTTTGTAGTGCATGAAGCAGCTGAAACTATAGTATCTTCAGCTTTTAAAATATTATCATTTACGCCATATACTACTGTTGGAAGATCATTGCCTGCTGGAGCAGAAATCACAACCTTTCTAGCACCTGCATCAACATGAACCTGAGACTTAGCTTTTGAAACATACGCTCCAGTACATTCTAATACAACATCTATACCTAACTCTTTCCATGGTAAACTAGTTGCATCACGATCACCAAAAATTTTTATTCTTTTATTATTAACTATAAGAGTATTTTCTTCTATAGAAACCATATCAGCCTTAGAATATCTTCCTTGTGTAGAATCATACTTCAACAAATGAGCCATCATTTCGACTGGTGCTATACCATTTATAGCAACAATTTCCACTCCTTCTTTATCAAACATCTGACGAAAAGCTAAACGCCCTATTCTACCAAATCCATTTATCGCTATTCTCATTCGATTATTCTCCTTTATATATATTTAGCAATGATTTTTACTAAATTATCTACTGTAAAGCCAAAATACTTCATTAACTCTTCTGCTGGAGCAGACTCTCCAAAAGAAGCCATCCCTTTCACCTCTCCTCCAGCCTTAGGCATATACTTATACCAAAGATCTGCTTGTGCCAACTCAACAAAAACTGCTGGAATATCATCTCTTATCACAGATTTTTTATACTCGTCTGACTGCTCTTCAAAAACTTCTAAACATGGTATTGAAGCAACATTAATAGATACTCCTTTCTTTTCATATCCTTTTGCCACATTAATCGCTAGTTCAACCTCAGATCCTGTAGCCACTATAGTCAGTTTAGCATCACTAGCTTCTTTTGCTAAATATCCTCCAAGATAGGCTTTCTTTGCCTTAGCTTCATTATCAACAACGTTAGTAAGATTTTGTCTAGATAAAACCATTACACTTGGAACAGCTTTAGTTTTTAAAGCGCTATGCCAAGCAATCATAGTTTCAACAACATCTGCTGGTCTCCATACATTTAAATTAGGAATCAATCTTAGACTAGGAATATGTTCAACTGGCTGATGTGTAGGACCATCTTCTCCTAAACCAATAGAATCATGTGACATGACATAAACAACTGGTTGTTTCATTAAAGCACTCATTCTCATCGCATTTCTGGCATAATCACTAAAAACCAAGAAAGTTCCACCATATGGTCTGATACCACCATAAAGACTTAATCCATTCATTATAGCTGCCATACCAAACTCTCTAACACCATAAGATAAATAGTTAGCACCCTTATCTGTATTATTTAACCATACAGAACCACTCCAGTTAGTATTGTTTGATCCTGTCAAATCAGCTGAGCCACCAAACATTTCTGGTAATTCCTGACAAAGAACTTCTAAAGACATTTGCGATGCTTTTCTAGTAGCAACTTTTTTATCAAAATTTATATGCGCATTAATATATTCTTCAACTTTCTGAGTTAAATCACTCGTCAAATCTCTTGATAAAACCCTATTTAATTCATTAAACTTTTTAATATTATTATCTTTATATGCTTTAAACTTAACATTCCAATCAGATTCTAACTTATTTCCTTTTTCACAAGAATTCCAATAATTATATACTTCCGTAGGAATCTCAAAAGCTGGATACTCCCAGCCAAGTTTTTCTGCCACAACATCTCTTTCTTCTTTATTTAATGGAGAGCCATGAACTGATGCAGTTCCTGCTTTAGTTGGAGATCCATAACCTATAGTAGTTTTACAGCAAATAAGAGTTGGTTTAGATTTTTCTGCTTGAGCCTTAATTATAGCTTTTTCTATATCTTCCCTATTGTGGCCATCTACAGAATCTATAACTTGCCAACCATATGCTTTAAATCTTTCTGGCGTATTATCTGTAAACCATTTCTCTGTATTGCCATCAATAGATATTGAGTTATCATCCCAAAAAGCTATAAGCTTGCCTAAGCCTAATGTCCCAGCTAAAGAACAAGCCTCATGAGAAACTCCTTCCATCAAACACCCATCACCAAGAAATACATAAGTATAATGATCTATAATACTATCATCTTTGGCATTAAATTTATCTGCTAACAACTTCTCTCCCAAAGCCATTCCCACAGCATTAGCAACACCTTGTCCTAATGGGCCAGTTGTTGTTTCAACACCAGGAGTGTAACCATACTCTGGATGTCCTGGAGTTTTTGAATGAAGCTGTCTAAAGTTTTTCAAGTCATCTATCGATAAATCATACCCTGATAAATGTAATAAAGAATATAAAAGCATAGATCCATGGCCATTAGATAAAATAAATCTATCTCTATTAATCCAATTAGGATTTGCTGGATTATGGTTTAAAAACTTCTTCCATAGCACTGTAGCTATATCAGCCATCCCCATAGGCATACCTGGATGACCTGAATTTGCTTTTGAAACCGAATCTATTGATAAAAACCTTATTGCGTCTACTGATTTTTGCTCTAAAGAAACTGACATGTTTGACTACCTATAAATAATAAATGAATAAAAACAAAAAACTTAATGTGCAAAATAATACAGCACTAACTTTAATAAAACAAGAAACTAAGCTAGAATTACAGCACTCTAAAAAGCTTATAAAAACGGCTAAAATGGATAAAAAATATAAGATTAACTATCATATTTTTGCAAAGCAAAAAAGAGAGCTAGAATTACAAATAACCTTAAATGATCTTACAAAATTAAATGAATGTATTAATTCAGGAAGCTACACCTTTAATTGCAACTTTTTTTTCTTTGAAGAAAATTCTACCCCTACTATTAAGTATAACTTTACGGGAATTATTAATCTTATTTGCCAAATAACATTAGAAATATTCCCCTTTGAAATATCTGCTCAAAACACATTAGCTATTACTAATGATGATAGATTTTTAAAAAATGACCTATATGAGCCTTTTATTTGTGAAACAGACATTCTTGACTTAAGAGATATAATTAAAGAAGAAGTTATTTTAGCTATACCTCTAGTTCCTAAAAAAGACTCTAGCACTTGTAAAATGTCAAAAAAACCTTCATACTATAGCGAACAAGAAGATCTTTCAGAAAAAAGGGAAAATCCTTTTGATATTCTAAAAGAATTAAAGAAGCGATAAGATCTCTATCTATTTAAAAAATATTTATATTAAAAATCGGAGGATTTTAAAATGGCTGTACAACAGGTTAAAAAAAGCAGATCAAGAAGGGATATGAGAAGGTCTCATGATTCACTAAAATCTAGTACTTTATCTACTGATAAAGCTACTGGAGAATTACACTTAAGACATCATGTTTCTCCTAATGGCTTTTACAAAGGTAAAAAAGTTGTAAATACCAAGTCAGAAGACTAATATTAATTAAAACCTTAATTTTATTTAGTAGATAACTAGGAAGAGATATAACTTATGGGCTACAAAATATCAATTGATGCCATGGGCGGCGACAACGGACTTAATACGACAATACCTGCTGTATTAGAAGCAGTAAAAAAAGATCAAAATCTTAGCGTCGTCTTGGTTGGAGATCATCATAAGGTTAAACGAGCTCTAGATAGATACTCTAAAGCTAAAAGAATTAAACTCCCTATCTTACAAAGAATAGCTATCCACCATGCTAGCGAAACTGTTGGAATGGATGAATCGCCTTCTTTAGCTGTTAGAAAAAAGAAAGACTCTTCAATGAGGGTCGCTGTCAATCTAGTTAAAGACAGATCCGTTGATGCTTGCGTAAGTGCTGGAAATACTGGTGCTTTAATGGCTATATCTAAATTTGTTTTAAAAACAATAAATGGAGTAGATCGTCCAGCCATAGTATATGCTTTGCCAGCTTACAATAAAAAAACAAAAAAAATTAGTCGTACATACATGCTTGATCTAGGTGCTAACGTAGTTTGCTCTTCTGAACAGCTATTCCAGTTTGCGATAATGGGCTCAATATTAGCTGCTAGTTCAAAAGCAATTGCTGATCCTCGAGTATCTCTTTTAAACATAGGTGAAGAAGAGATGAAAGGCCTAGATAACATAAAAAATGCATCAAAATTATTACAAGCCTGTGATTTCATAAACTACAACGGTTATATTGAGGGTAATCATTTATTTGATGATGAAACAGATGTAATTGTATGTGATGGTTTTGTAGGCAATGTTTCATTAAAAACAATGGAAGGCTCTCTAAAACTTGTAGAATCCTTAATAAGAAAAGTTGTTAATGATAGCTCTATATTTGTAAAACTATCAATGCTTACTTCTATGCCTATATTTAGAAAAATAAAGAAAGGCCTTAACTTAGATAGCTTCAATGGAGCTTCCCTACTTGGCTTAACAGGAATAGTTGTAAAAAGCCACGGCGGAGCCACTGCCAATGCTTTTGAGACAGCTATTTATGAAGCTGTAAAAGAAATAAAATTCAACATTCCTAAAACAATTCAAGATTCTCTAGAAAAAGTTCTTTAATATTAAAATTAGTGTATAATTATTTTCTAAGGTTTCATTCAACCTTTTTTAAGCTAAAAATAGGATACTTAAAATGTTTGCACAAATACTTGGCACAGGAAGCTATTTACCTAAAAAAATACTCTCGAACGAAGATATTAGTAAATTTGTTGATACATCTGATGAATGGATTAAACAAAGAGTTGGAATTGAAAATCGCCATTGTGCAGATGAAAAAGAAACAACTACTTTCATGGCAACTGAAGCAGCAAAAGAAGCTTTAAAGGCCTCCAATATTTCTGCGCAAGACATAGATGCTATTATAGTTGCCACAAGTACGGCAGATCATATTATGCCATCAACTGCCTCTATGGTTCAAACTCAATTAGAGATTAATAATTTCAAAATAAGATGTTTTGATGTAAGCGCAGCTTGTAGTGGTTTCGTATATGCTTTAGATATTGCAAAACAATATATCGAAAATAATATTGCCAAAAATATTTTAGTTATTGGATCAGAAAGAATGACTAGAGTCTTAGATTGGTCTGATAGATCAACTTGTGTTCTTTTTGGTGATGGGGCTGGCGCCGTTGTTGTGTCAGCAAGTAGTGAAAAAAAGATACTTTCATCTTTACTTTTTACAGATGGCTCTTGTGTAGAAATGCTAAAAGTAGGAAGCAACCTACCTAAAGAACGAGGAGCTCCTTTTACTGCAGATGCACATCTATTTATGGAAGGAAATAAGGTTTTTAAATCAGCTGTTTCAAGACTTTCTTCACTAGCTGATGAATTAATTAATGATGCCGGCATAGAAGCAAAAGATATTGATTGGTTAGTACCTCACCAAGCAAACTATAGGATATTGAATGCTACGGCAAATAAAATCAACATGCCGATGTCTAAGGTAATAACCACATTAAAAGACCATGGTAACACTTCCGCCGCATCTATACCTTTAGCGCTAGATTTTGCAATTAAAAACAACTTCATTAAACCAGGCGACACAATAATCTCTGAGGCATTTGGTGCCGGATTCGTTTGGGGTGGCTTCATTGCTAAAATATAATTATCTTGATATAAATTTCTTTAAACAATATTTATAAAAGGAGTAAAACTATGTCTCAAAAAATTGCTATTGTATTTCCTGGACAAGGTTCGCAAAAAATAGGAATGTTACAAGATTATTACAATCATTTTCCTACTTTTAAATCTATTTTAGATGAAGCAAAAGAATACTTAGGTTATGATCTTTGGAACATAATTCAAAATGATGAGCAAAAATTAGGACAAACAGAGTACACTCAACCAGCCCTATTAGCTACAAGCTATGCCATTTTTAAAGTTTTAAAAGAAGAAAAGCCAGATTTAAATATCGAATACTTTGCTGGGCATAGCCTTGGCGAATACACAGCACTATTAGCTGCAGAGTGTATTTCATATAAAGATGCTTTACAGCTTGTTTCAAAACGTGGGCAGTTTATGCAAAATGCTGTTACAGATAAAGACTGTTCTATGAGTGCTATTTTAGGCTTATCAAATGAAGATGTTATAGCGTGCTGCAAAGAAGCATCAAGCATAGGAACTGTTGAAGCAGCAAATTTTAACTCAACAGGTCAAGTAGTTATCTCAGGAGAAACTATTGCTGTTGAAAAAGCTAATAGCTTAGCTAAAGAGAAAGGGGCAAAAAGAGCACAAATATTAGCCGTTAGCGTACCCTCTCACTGCTCTCTTATGAAAGATGCTGCCAACAAGTTTGAACAAGAGTTAAATAAAGTTAACTTTAAAAATCCTTCAGCAGCAATAATACAAAACGTTGATGCCAGCTCTCATTCAGATGTAAAAGAGATTAAAGCCTCTATTATTAAACAACTTTATAAGCCAGTATTATGGACTCAATCAATAGAAAAGTTAGTTGAGCTAGGAGTTAATGAAATAATAGAATGTGGTCCAAATAAGGTTTTATGTGGGCTAATTAAAAGAATTGATAAAAACTTAATAACCAAAGATACAAATACCGTAGATAGTTTATCTGAAATATAAATAATAAGGAGATAACAATGTCATTAAAAGAAAAAGTTGCTTTAGTAACAGGTGCTAGCAGAGGAATCGGTTTCGAAGTAGCAAAAACACTAGCTGAAAAAGGCGCTCTAGTAATAGGTACAGCCACATCTGAATCCTCTGCAAAAAAATTTGAACAAGCTCTTGCAGAAAAAGGTTTTAAAGCTAAAGGCATGGTTTTAAATATTTCAGATCTAGAAAGTATTAAAGTTTTTTTTGCACAACTAAAAGAAGAAAACATCTCTCCTGAAATATTAGTCAACAATGCTGGTATCACTCGTGATAACTTAATGATGAGAATGTCTGATGATGAATGGAATGCGGTAATAACAACAAATTTAAACTCTATCTTCCATATGTCAAAAGAATGTATTAGAGGAATGATGAAGAAAAGATGGGGAAGAATCATCTCTATTGGTTCCGTTGTTGCATCAGCTGGTAACCCTGGACAGACTAATTATTGTGCAGCTAAAGCAGGAGTTATAGGTTTTTCTAAATCTTTAGCTTATGAAGCTGCTCCAAGAAACATTACTGTTAATGTTGTGGCACCAGGATTTATTGCTACTGATATGACGGATAAATTAACTGATGAGCAAAAAGCGTTTATCTTAGAAAAAATCCCTTCTAAGGCTATGGGTAAACCAGAAGATATCGCTACCACAGTTGCTTTTTTAGCTTCTGAACAAGCTAGATATATAACAGGTCAAACCATCCATGTAAATGGTGGAATGTATATGGCTTAATATTTTTTCAAAATTATTGAAAATGTGTTAAAAAAGTAATATTATTACAAAGATTATTTGGTGTTTTAGTTAAATAAAAAGAAGGAAAATAAAATGAGCACAAATGAAGTATACGCTAAAGTTAATTCAATTATAGTTGAACAGTTAGGTGTTAAAGAAGAAGATCTTAGACCAGAAGCTTCTTTCATCGATGACTTAGGTGCTGACTCTTTAGATACAGTTGAATTAGTAATGGCTCTAGAAGAAGAGTTCGATACTGAGATCCCTGATGAAGATGCAGAAAAAATCAGAACAGTTAAAGACGTTTACGACTATATCGATTCAAAAGTAAACTAGTCTATTAAAAAATTCGACTATAAGTGCAGAAAATTTATTTTCTGCTTTTTTTCAATTATTAATTAGTTGGTTTGTTTTATGAAATCTAATCGTAGAGTTGTTGTTACTGGTCTTGGAATGGTAACTCCTTTAGGGAATGACGTTCCTACCACTTGGGCAAATATTCTTGCTGGTAAAAGTGGTGTTGAGACTATCACGGGATTTGATACTCCAGCCCCTGATATTAGTGAATTTAAAGTTAGATTTGCAGCTAGAATCAAAAATTTTGATGTTGATACTTTAGTTGGTAAAAAAGATGCAAAACGTGTGGATCCTTTTTGTTACTATGGTATAGCTGCTGCTAATGAAGCTCTTAAAGACGCAGGGATAGATAAAGTTTCAGAAGAAGAAGCTTTTAGATTTGGTGTTGCTGTTAGTTCAGGGATTGGAGGAATAGAAACTCTAGAAGCTACTAAAGCTACTATAGATGCTAAAGGTCCTTCAAAAATATCACCTTTCTGTATTCCATCATCAATCATCAACATACTTTCTGGTGTGATTTCTATAAATCATAACCTAAGAGGTCCTAATGTACCTATAGTAACTGCTTGTACGACTGGTACTCATAACATAGGAATGGCAGCTAGATTAATTGCTTATGGTGATGCTGATGCTATGCTTGCTGGTGGTTCAGAAAAAGCTAGTAATGCTATAGGCATTGGTGGTTTTGCTGCTGCAAGAGCTCTTTCAACAAGAAATGATGATCCTCAAGGCGCTTCTCGCCCATGGGACAGAGACAGAGATGGTTTTGTTTTAGGTGATGGTGCTGGTGTTGTTGTTCTTGAAGAATATGAAAGAGCAAAAGCACGTGGCGCTAAAATTTACGCTGAAGTGGTAGGTTTTGGTATGTCTGCTGATGGTTATCATATGACTATGCCTTATGCTCCAGGTCAAGAAAGATGCATTGAAAATGCTCTTGCTGATGCAGGCTTAAAGGATTCTCCTGATGCTATTGACTATGTTAATGCTCATGGAACATCAACTCCTCTTGGAGATGTACAAGAGAGCCAAGTTGTCGAAAAAACTCTAGGTAAATATAGAAAAGGTCTTGTAATGAGTTCAACTAAATCAATGACTGGGCATTTATTAGGTGCTGCTGGTGCAATTGAATCTATATTTAGTGTATTAGCTATTAGAGATCAAATAGCTCCACCAACTATTAACCTAGAAAATCTAGATGATGGCTGTAATTTAGACTATGCTGCTAATGCTGCTAAAAAAATGAAGATCGATTATGTTCTTAATAATTCATTTGGGTTCGGTGGAACTAATGGATCTGTAATATTTAAAAAAATCTAATCTAACTTTCTTTTTCACAAATATTTAATCTTTTAAACTTTTAATTTGTTAATAATTAAAATTGTTTTTAATTATCCATTATGTCACTATATGTTTTACAATATAGTTTTATATACTATAACTAAAGTTTTTAAACATAATAATTATTTGATCTAAGAGGCTATATATGACGCTAAACTGTGTATGGAAAAATGGAAAAATAATAAATCCAGATGATGCTAAAATTGGTATAACAACTCACTCTCTACATTATGGCTCAGGAGTATTTGAAGGTATAAGAGCATATAACACAAGTTCCGGTACTGCTATATTAATGCTTGAGGCTCATATGAAAAGATTTTTATATTCTATGAATGCTATAGGAATGAAATCAAAATTCACTTTAGAAGAGCTCTGCCAAGCTGTGAAAGATATCGTAAAAGCTAGTGGCTTAGATTCTTGTTACATAAGACCTTTTGCATATTTCGCAGAGGGTGGAGTAAGTGTATTACCAAGTGATGACCATCCAGTTGATATTGTAATATATTGTTTACCTATGGGAAGATATCTAGCTGCTGAATTTATAGATATAAAAGTAAGTAAATATATAAGAATACATCCTCAATCAACAGTGGCTGACGCTAAGATAAGTGGTCATTATGTTAATAGCATACTTGCTTCTCGCGAATGTGTTGGAACGCATTATCATGAATCTCTTTTACTAGACTATAATGGCAATGTGGCTGAAGGTGCTGCAATGAATATTTTCATAATAAAAAATGGGGAAATTATTACTACTCCTTTAGGCACTATCCTCGATGGAATAACACGAAAGCTAATTATTATGTTAGCAAAAGATTGTGGGTATAACGTAAGAGAAGAATATTTTAAAGTTGAAGATATTATTGATGCTGATGAAGCTTTTTTCTGTGGAACTGCAGCTGAAATAACTCCTGTAAGAAGTATTGACGATCATAAGCTTAAAAATCATCAAAGCATAGGACCTATAACTAAAAGTTTAAAAGATAAATTTGAAGAAATTAAGCAAGGAAAAGCTTATAAAAACACCCTTACATATATAAATTAAGGAGGATAGATATGGAAAATAACAAAGTTCAAAAAAGAATATATATTTTTGATACGACTCTCCGTGATGGTCAACAGTCACCTGGTGCAGGTATGACCTTTGAAGATAATATTGCTTATGCAGATCTTGCAGACAAACTTAATATTGATGTTCTTGAAGCAGGTTTCCCATCGGCTAGTAATACGGATTTTGAAATAGTTAATACAATTTCAAAAAGAATGACAGAAAGAAAGTCTAACATGACTATTGCTGGTCTTTGCCAACTTAGACAAAATCAGATTGAAATCACAATGGATGCTTTACGCCCTTCTTTATCATTAGGAAAAGCTAGAGTACATACTTATCTTCCCGTAGATCCTAATCTAGCTCAAGCAAGTTTAGGTAGCAAAAATGACCAAGAGCAAAACATAAAGAATGTGTATGAATTTATAAAAATAGCAACTGATCAAGGATTTGAAGTTGAATTTAGTGCTGAAGGTTATTCTAGACTAGGAGATACTTTTGATTATGTGACAGATATTATTAGAGCAGCTGTATCTGGTGGCGCTACTATTATAAACTGCCCAGACACTATTGGTGGCGCTTGTGAGCGTGAAGGAGATAGTTATTTCGTAAAAAACATGATTAAACATGCTGAGATAATTAAAAAAGAATTTCCAAATAAAAATATTATTTGGTCAGCTCATTGCCATAATGACTTTGGATTAGCTCTAGAAAACTCTATGAATGCTGTTTTTGATGGTCCAGCAACTCAGGTTGAAGGTTGTATCAATGGTGTAGGAGAAAGAGCTGGAAATGCTGCTCTTGAACAATGTGTAATGTTTTTAAAATCTTTTGGTAATCAAAAAGATGTACATTACTATACAGATGTTAATATTGCAGAGCTAAAAAACATTTCAAACTTTATTGGAAGTAAAATGCTTCCTAGACAGCCTCACTCACCTATTACTGGTCTTAACTCTGCTAGACATACATCTGGTGGTCATACAAATGCTATCTTAAATAATCCTTTAGCTTACCAACCTTTTGATCCATATGCTGTCGGAAGCGAAATATCATTTGTATTTGGTCCTCTTTCTGGAGGTAATCATGCCAAGAAAATTATCGAAGAAAATGGTTATATTTGTGAAGATAAAGAAAAAGCACGCATTGCTCAAAGAATTAAAGATATATATCATGATCGTCGTAAAGGTGTTACTGATGAAGAGTTGTTAGAAGCTTATAAGCAAATACGCTCACCTATAAATCTTACAAGTATTGACTATGGTAAAGCATCTGGTGAAAGCTATGTTGTTTTAGATGGTAATTTCTTTGGCAAGCAAACGGTTACAATAACAGACAAGAGCGAGAACTCAGCTTTATCAACTTTATTAAATGGAATAAAAGAATATATCCCTAGCATAAAAATAGAAGATTATTATTCAAGATCTCTTAAAGATGCCGGAATAAATTCAAAATCTGAAACTACTATAGTAGTTGGTTGCGATGATAGTAGTGACACTTTTAGAGGTGTAGCTGTAGATAAAGATATTGAACTATCTGCCTTAAAAGCATTAATCAGAGCTACTAATGAAATGTTCTTAGAAACTAATTATAGAATTTAGAGGTATAAATGAGTAAAAATATTATAGATAAAATATGGGACGCTCACATTGTAAAACACACTCCTAATTTCCCTGATGTTTTATATATAGATAGAATGCTAATGCATGAAGTAACATCTGCTCAGGCTTTTGATAAGCTAAGAGAATTAAACCTCGCTGTAAACAATAAAAAATCTATTTTAGCGACTGTAGATCATAGCATATCAACATCCCCTATTAATCGCTATGACATGAAAGATAAAGTTGCTCAAGCTCAAGTTGAAACTTTGCGCAGAAACGTAAAGGAGTATGATATAGATTTCTATGATTTCGATAGCCAACATCAAGGAATAGTACATGTTGTTGGTCCAGAGCTAGGCTTCACACTTCCTGGAACAACTTTAGTATGTGGCGACTCTCATACATCTACTCACGGAGCTTTTGGCGCGTTAGCATTTGGTGTTGGAACCTCTGAAGTTGGTCATGTCTTAGCAACAAACTGTATTCTTCAATATAGACCAAAAACAATGAAAGTAGAATTTGTTGGTACTCCTAGCAAATATGCTACAGCTAAAGATATCGTAATGAGACTGATAGCTGATATTGGTATTGGCGGAGCTGGTGGCCATGTAATTGAGTATACTGGTGAGTCTATTATTAATATGTCTATAGAAGAAAGAATGACTCTTTGTAATATGTCTATAGAGTGTGGTGCAAGAGCTGGCTTAGTATCTCCTGATGAAAAAACTTTTACATATTTAAAAGGTAGACAATATGCTCCTCAAGGTGCTGATTTTGATAAAGCGGTAGAAAATTGGAAGTCTATAGTTTCTGACAAAAATGCTCACTATGATAAAGTTATAACTGTAAATGTTGAAAATTTACAACCTATGGTTACTTGGGGAATTAACCCTCAACATGCTATATCTATTACAGATAAAGTACCCAGCCTAAAAGATATTCCGGCACATCAACAAAAGTTAGCTCAACAAGCATATGAATATACAAGTTTTGCTGAAAATGAAAATATTATGGGCAAAGAAATTCAATGGGCATTTGTAGGAAGTTGTACTAATGGACGCATCGAAGATATGAGAGCTGCAGCTGAAGTTCTAAAAGGAAAGAAAGTTGCTAAGAATGTAACTATGTATATAGTTCCTGGTTCTGAACAAGTTAGAAGTATTGCAATATCTGAAGGTTTAGACAAAATATTTACTGATGCTGGAGCACAGTTTAGAATGCCTGGTTGTTCTATGTGCTTAGCTATGAATGACGATAAAGTCCCTGCAGGAGAAAGATGTATTAGTACATCAAACCGCAACTTTATTGGTAGACAAGGTAAAGGCAGTATAACTCATCTTGCTTCACCGCAAACTGTAGCAGCTAGTGCAATTATGGGTAAAATTTGTAGTGTTGAACAATTAAGCAAGGAGGCAAAATAAATGCAAGCTTTTAAAAAGTTAACAAGTAATGCTTTACCTCTTTGGCTAAGTGATATTGATACAGATATGATAATACCTGCGGAGTTTCTTACTCAAACATCTAAAGATGGATATGGAGAAAGTTTATTCTGTAGACTAAAAGAAAAAGATAAAGACTTTGTATTTAATAAACCTAAATATAGAAATGCAGAAATTTTGATAGCTGGAAATAACTTTGGCTGTGGTTCATCTAGAGAACATGCTGTTTGGGCTCTTACACAAGCTGGAATAAAAGCTATAATAGCTCCTTCATTTTCAGATATCTTCTTTAATAACTCTGCAAAAAATGGATTACTACTAATAAGTCTTGATGAAAGTATAGTCAAAAAGCTTTGTGATAAAGCTGAAGATGCTAGTTTTCAACTAACAATAGACTTAGAAAAACAAACCATTTCTACTTCTAAAGAAGAGTATTCTTTTGAATATGACCCTTTTAGAAAAGAATGTCTTTTAAAAGGTCTTGATGATATGACTTATTTATTATCATTAAAAAATGAAATTCATCAATTTGAACAAAATAGAGCCTAACCACTATGAATAAAAATATTGCTGTATTAGCTGGCGATGGAATTGGTCCAGAAGTTATGGAATGTGCAATAGAAGTTCTTGATGCTATAGCACAAAAATATAATCACACATTTAACTACACATATGCTTTAGTCGGTGGTGCTGCTTATGATAAACACAAAGATCACTGCCCTGCTGAAACTATAGAAATATGTAAGAATTCTGATGCTATTTTATTTGGTTCTGTGGGAGGTCCTGTAGAAGCTCAAAATAAAGAAAAATGGCAAGGGTGTGAAGCAAAAAGTATTTTAGCTCTTAGAAAGACTTTTAATTTTAATGTTAATATCCGCCCTGCTAAAGTTTTTGAATCATTAAAAGATAGTTGCCCATTAAAAGATGAGCGAATCAAAAATGGTGCTGATATCGAAATATTTAGAGAGTTATCTCGAGATATATATTTTGGTGAGCATAAAAGATTTATAGATAGTAATGGAGTCAGACAAGCTACAGACTTAGCTGAATATGATGAAGAAACTATCCACAATATAGCTGTCAAAGCCTTTAAAAGAGCTCAAGAACGCTCAAAAGTACTTACATCTGTAGATAAGGCTAATGTCCTTGATACATCAAGATTATGGCGCGATGTAGTAAATGAGGTTGCGAAAGATTTCACTGATGTAAAAGTTAATCATATGTATGTTGATAACTGTGCTATGCAATTAGTATTAAATCCAGGACAATTTGATGTTTTGGTTACAGGTAATATATTTGGAGATATATTATCAGATCTAGCATCTGTTCTACCAGGTTCTATTGGATTAGTTCCATCTATTAGTCTAAATGCTGATGGATTTGGTTTATATGAGCCTTCTGGTGGATCTGCTTATGATATTAAAGGGTTAGGAAAAGCTAACCCTATTGCTCAAATATTATCAGCCGCATTAATGCTAGCTTACTCTTTTGATTTAGTTGAAGAATCTCAAACTATTGAAAAAGCTGTAGAAAAAACTTTAGAACAAGGCTATAGAACTGCTGATATATATAGTAAAGATATGAAACTAACAACTACTAAAGAATTTACATCTAAAATAATTAGTTTTATTTAATTCTCTATTTATTCCAATATTATTTTGCAAAAGGATAATCTATATAGCCATTTGCTCCACCATGATAATATAATTCAGGGTTTGGTGGATTTAACTCAATATCTTCCTTATATCTTCTAACTAAATCAGGATTAGCTATAAATCTTTGACCCCATGCAGCTGCATCAGCCTTACCGTCTAATATCATCTGCTCAGCAGTTTCTTTATCTAGTTGCTGATTAATTATATAGTTCCCTTTAAATGCTGACTTAAGCTTTCCTGCCAAATCATCATCCCCAAGACTCGCTCTTGCAAAAACAAAAGCTAATTTACGTTTACTTAATTCTGATAATAAATATGAAAAAGTTTTAACTGGATCGGAATCTGACATATCATGCGAGTCACATCTAGGTGCTATATGCATACCCACATAATTATGCCCCCAAACATCTACTACAGCATCAGTAACTTCTAACATAAGTCTTGCTCTATTTTCTAATGAGCCACCATATTTATCATTACGCTTATTTGTGCCATCTTGTAAAAACTGATCTAACAAATAACCATTTGCCCCATGAATCTCTACTCCATCAAATCCTGCTTTTTTAGCATTTATGGCAGCTTGTTTATATTCTAAAATAATATTCTCCACTTCCTCTAAACTAAGCTCTCTAGGAGTAACAAACTCTTTCTTTGGTCTTAACAAGCTGACATGCCCTGCTGGCTTTACTGCGCTAGCTGACACTGGTATTTTTCCATCTAAATATATAGGGTCTGAAATGCGGCCAACATGCCAAAGCTGTAACAAAATAACTCCTCCTTCTTTATGGACCGCATCAACTACTTTTTTCCAGCCTTGTATTTGTGCTTCTATCCAGATACCGGGTGTATTTGGATAACCCACACCCATTGGTGATATTGAAGTAGCTTCAGTAAGTATCATCCCAGCAGTAGCCCTTTGAGAATAGTACGTAACCATATCATCAGTTGGAACTCTATTCTGATCAGCACGACATCTTGTCAATGGTGCCATTATTATTCTATTTTTTAACTCTAATGATCCTAGTTTAATTGGATTAAATAATATAGACATTACAGATATATCCTTAATTGAATTAATAAAGACATTAAACAATTTACCTTTATCTTTAGCAACATTTTTCATACGCTTAAATCATTAAATATAAGCATTTCAATTTATTACCAATTAGAGTTCTAGTAGAATTTTAAACTAAAAATATTTTGATAAACAAAATCACTGAAAGGAGAAAGTAAAATGAAGATTCATATTGTAGAACTAAAATATATTAAAAGTGAAGATGAAATAACAAGAGTTAGACCAGCTCATAGAGAATTTTTAGATATTGGTTATAAAAATAAACTTTTCTTAGCTTCTGGTCCAAAAGAAGATAAAACTGGTGGTATTATTTTAGCTGTAGGTGACATAAATGAAGTAAAAGAGCTTCTTAAAAATGATCCTTTTCACAAAGAAGAAGTTGCAGAATATTCATTTAAGTCTTTTGATGCTGTTAAATCAGCAAGTGAGATTGCTAGCTTACTATAAAAAGCTAACTAGCCTTATTAATAGATGAATCTAAATAACGACGTATTTCTGTAATTTCATTATTTTTATCAACAAAAACTAAATGAGGATTATGTGATAATTCTTCAGAAGTCTCATACTCTGCATAAGATGCTATTATCACCACATCATCTGCAGCAACATGTCTAGCTGCTGCTCCATTTAAGCAAATTTCTCCTGAATCTCCTAAAATAACATATGTTGCAAAACGGCTCCCGTTATTACAATTATAAATTTCTACCTTTTCAAAAGGTATAAGGTTTGCTGCCTCACATAACTTTCTATCTATACTAATTGAACCATAATAGTTTAAATTGGCCTCTGTAACTGTAGCCATATGTATTTTTGATTTAAGTAATGTTCTTTTCATAATTAAGCCTCAACCTCCTCTAGTGAAAAATTATCAATAAGCCTAACTTCTTCAATAAATGCTGCTGCAAAGCGCCTTTCAAAATGTTCCTCTAAATAATCGACTTTAATATAATTTTGCTCTAATTGTTTTTCAATCTGTTTAAGCGGTTTATTTAGTTTTATTAATTCCGCAAAGATTTTAGCTTTTTCTCTACCTTTTTTAGACAAGCGTAAATTACGGGAACTAAATGCCAAACCATCTGATTCACGTATAATTGGACAACCTATAATTTCTGTTGGCACAAAAAATGCTTTAGCCATCTCTTTAATCAAATATAGTTGCTGAAAATCTTTTTCTCCAAAATAAGCTTTATCTGCTTGTGTCAGTTGCAAAAGTTTCATAACAATCGTTAAGACTCCATCAAAATGTCCAGGACGGGACTTACCACAAAGGATTTTGCTTAATGATTTCTCACTAAGTTGATAATTATAGTTATCTGGATAAATATCTTCTTTAAGTGGTGCTAATAGAAAATCAACCTCAGCATTTTCTAATAAATTGATATCCTCTTCCCATGTTTTAGGATAATTTATAAAATCACTTTGGTTATTAAATTGTGTAGGATTTAGAAATATAGTGACTATAGTTATATCATTTTCTTTCTTACTTTTTTCAACTAGGCTTAAGTGTCCCTTATGTAATGTCCCCATTGTCATTACCACACCTATAGATTTATCTTTAGGTAAAGATTTACGTAGTTTTATCCATTGACTAATATCTGTAACTATTTTCATATCTTTATCCTCTCTAAGCTATTTGTATATCATAACTTTCACTTTGAGCAGGATATGATATGTTATTTACTTCATCATGATATTTATCAAATGCAGTTTTTATATCTGTAAACCCACTAAAAAAATGACGAACAAATTTAGGTTTAAGATTTAATGTCATCCCTAGCATATCTTGTAATACTAAAACTTGTCCATCAACATCTTTTCCAGCGCCAATGCCAATAACTGGAATATCTAGTAATTCAGTAATTTCTTTAGCTAAAACACTTGGAACACACTCTAAAACCACAGCAAAACAGCCTAACCTTTGTAATAACAAAGCTTGTTGTTTTATTAATTCTGCTGAATCTATAGTTTTACCTTGTACTTTATAACCTAAGCTATTTACTGACTGTGGTGTAAGACCCAAATGTCCCATAACAGGGATTCCTGAATTTACTATGTGTTCTATAACATCAGCATGCCCTTCTACACCTTCTATTTTTATAGAATTTGCTCCCGCTTTTATTAGTTTTTCAGCACACTCAACAGCATACTTGATCCCCTTCCTATTAGATAAAAAAGGCATATCTCCAACAATAAATTTATTTGGAGCACCTGAGTGCACTGCCTTAGTCATAGACTCCATCATCTCTATGGTTGCATGAGTAGTATCTGGGTATCCAAATATAGTCATAACTCCACTATCGCCAACTAGTAAAATATCAATTTCACTCTCATTAGCTATGCATGCAAAAGAATAATCATAGCAAGTTAGCATTGATATTTTTTTCTTATTTCTTTTATAGTTTAGTAATTGTGAAGGTAGTAGCTTATTTTTAACTTTTGTCATTTCTTTCTCCTCTATTCTCATTTGAAATAACTTTATAAGTTTCCACAAAACTCTGATAAATTTCTTTAAAAGGATCTTTATCTAAAGCTTTAAGGTTCTTTGATATTGTTTCTTCATCATTTCTGACTAAAGGACCTGTTAAAGCTTTTTCTGGATCTTTCATAATATTTATCATTGTTTGCTTTATAAAAGGTTCTAAAGCCTTATCAGAGGCTAAAAACCTACTTTTCATCTCATAAAAAAACTTTTGCCATAATATCGTTGTGAAATTATTCGCTAAAACACATAAGGAATGATAATAAGCTTTATCTTTCTCATCTATAGATATATATTGATTAGGTAACTCAGGAAAAAGCTCTTTAAATGATGGTGCTTTTTTATCTTGAACAAACAGAATACTTTTATAGTCATCTACAGAATAAACTTCATTATTAAAAGTCATTAATGGATGAAATCCAAAAGCTAACTTTGAAATTAATGCTCCTGAAAAATGAATACATACTTTCTTCTGTAATTGTGGATTTTCTATTAAAAACAAATCTATTGTCTTATCAGGAATAGCTAACAAAACAATTTCTACATTTTCAAAAACAACCTTGAGATCTCGAGTACTTTTATAATCCCAAACTACAAAATCTAAATTAAGAGATGAAAAATATTTAACTAAATGTTTACCCAATCTACCCTGTCCCACAATACCATAGATAGGCTTAAGTGGGTTAGCAAATAGCAAAGACATAATAAAACAAAGTTTAAATATTAGACTTAACCGTTCATCGTAACACTACTAGGTTTAATAGCAAGAAAAGAAATAGCATCTTTATAAATAATTATTTATAAAAACTATACATCATTTCTCTTTTTTCACCTCAAAACCATCTAAAAACGAAGCATCTGCTTTCTGAAAAAATAATTCTTTAGATTACAAACATCATCAAATACCTTTGACTTTGGAACTCCTTTATCCCAAATAATTTCGGCAAATTCCATATTTTTAAGCTTCTTTAGTAATTATTATTTTATTAAAATCATATAAAGTATATTTTAAAGATTCCTGCTAAAATTAGTATAATTTATGCAAAACTAGAATTTTTTCTAAGCTTTTACAGGACTAAATAGATGAATACTGAAATGTCATTAAAAAATAAAGTAATACTTACTTTAACTTGTTATCTTTGCTATTTCTACACAGCTAATGTGATCTTAGTTACAGGCGCAGTAATGAAACCTTTATCAGAATATTTTGATAATAGTAATATTGGCTTTGCTTTCACTTTTATTAATGTTGCTATGTGGTTTGCAATATTTATAATTGGTTTTTTAATGATACGATTCTCTATTAAACTACTTTTAATAATAGCTGTTATTATTGGAGTTTTATCTTCATTAATAACATACATATCACCATCTATGTTTACCTTAAAAATATTACTAACTTGTGTAGGGCTTACAGGCGGTTTGTTCATGGCTATTGCAAGCTACATGATTGTTCATATATATAATGATCATAAAGTTAGAGCAATGAATGTAATCTTCACCGATTTCTTTTTTAGTTTTGGTGGTGCAATAATTCCAATATTTGCAGCTTATCTTATCACCCAAAATTATGAATGGTACACTATATATGCTATTTTACAAATCACAGCTATTGCTATTTTAGTATTAGTTATATTCTCAGATTTCACAATACTCAATCGACACAGTTGTGAATCTAAGAAACAAGCAAGTCTAAATTTTTCATCATGGAATTTCAGCTTATACTGCATCGCTTTTGCAGCATTTTTATTTTTACTAGCTCAATTAACTATGACTAGTTATGCTCAAACTTATTTCCAAGATATTTTAGGCTGGGGAACTATAGATGCAAATAAACCTCTATCATACTTTTGGACAGCACAATGTATAGGACTATTCCTTAGCCCACTAATTACTAGAAAAATTCCTTTAAAATTCATCCTTCCTTCATTTATGGTAGTTTCAACAATATGTTTATGTTGCATAATCTATATACCTAATATAGATATAGTCCTAAAAGCTGCCATAATTTTTGGTTTATTTAATTGTTATATATATGCTGGATTATTAGCTTATGGAACTTTCCAAATGGAAAACTCACCTCCAACTTTAATTACAACAATATTATTATTTGGAACAACTGGTACTGCATTATCAACAACAACCGGCGCTTTTATTAATAAATATTTTGGTCTAGTAACTGTAATGCACTCTGTGATATTTTTCTATTTAATATCTTTTATATTAATAGTGTTAGCTGTTATATACTCAAAAGAAAGTAAAACTGAAAATTTACTAGGTCATTAATAATTTTTATTTTCTCTAAAATTATCAATTTTCTTAATAAATCATATAAATTCTTTTTAATATGAAGTTTAATATTTATAGGTTATATTTACACAAAATCTAATTCTAATTAAAAATAATATGAAAAAATATATAAATCAAAGCATGATATTCGGTGTATTGTTAGTAGCTATCCTTGCTGGAGTAGCTTACTACATTGCAAAAATCCCTGCCATTAAAGATCTAGGGATAAGTCCATTAATTATTGGAATACTATTAGGTATGGCTCTTACACATACTCCTGCTAGCAAAATAATCCATCATTGGAAAGCAGGAGTTGTATTTAGTGCTAAGAAAATATTAAGGTTCGCCATCATATTTTATGGATTCAATTTAACCTTCCAGTTGATTGCTTCTGTTGGTCTTGCTGGTCTTTCTGTTTCTATAATTATGCTGGTATCTACACTTATATTTGGAATACTACTTGGTACAAAAGTATTTGGCTTAGATAGAGACAGTGCAATTTTAGTTTCATCTGGAAGTGCTGTATGTGGTGCTGCTGCTGTTTTAGCAACGGAAGGCACATTAAAGTCGGAACCTTACAAGGCTGCTATGGCTGTTGGGACAGTTGTGCTTTTTGGGACTATCGCAATGTTTATGTACCCTATCCTAATGAAAGCTGGTTTACTTGGGGCTATAACTGAGCAACAATATGGTATATTTGCTGGAGGCTCTATTCATGAAGTTGCTCAAGTGGTTGCCGCTGGCAATGCTATTAGTAGTCATGCTGAAGAAGTTGCGGTAACTGTTAAGATGATTAGAGTAATGATGTTAGCTCCTATGCTTATAGTTATAGGAATATGGTTAACAAGAGTTGCTATTAAAAATAATCAAGCATCTCAAGATGTTTCTTCCCCATCTTTAATGAGTGTAATCCCATGGTTTGCTATCGGTTTTATACTAGTTGCTGGTTTTAACTCTTTAAATTTATTACCACAAACAACTGTTCACTCTATAGTTCAAGTTGACCAATTTTTATTAGCTATGGCAATGACTGCTCTAGGCTTAGAAACTCATATTTCAAAATTCATACAAGCTGGTATAAAGCCTTTATTATTGGCATTAATTCTATTTATCTGGCTAATATTAGGTGGACTAGGAATAACATACTTAATTACCTCAATAATGTAAGCTTTTACTTATAAAATCTAAGATATTTTCTAATAAATAATGTATTATTATTAACCAATATAAGACTTATTTATTTAAACTATGAAACCAATAGTTAATATTGTAACTACCGCTGCTAGAAAAGCAGGAAAAATCATAGTTCAAGCTCAAGCTAATATAGGCTCTGTCAAAGTCTCTCGTAAAGAAGATAATACTTTAGTCTCAAATATTGATGTTGCTGTTGAGCAACTCATTATAGATAGTATTAAAAAAGCTGGATTTGATGATTTTTTTATAACTGAAGAAGCCGGTGAGTTTGGTAATAAAGATAGCAGATTCACATGGATAATTGACCCTATTGATGGTACGAATAACTTTGTACATGGACTACCTCAATGTTGTATATCTATAGCTCTAAAAAAAGATAATGAGATAATTCTTGGTGTAATATACAACCCTTTCCTAGACCTTATGTTTACCGCTTATAAAGGAATGGGCGCTCAGTTAAATGGCCAACGAATTAGAGTATCTGACAGACCTGATATGACAGGTGCCCTACTATCTGTATCATTAAAATACTCAAGAAAGACTTTTGATGATTCATACCTCATAGAACTAGTAAAATTACACAAAGTTATTTCAGGATATAGATATTCTGGAAGTATAGCTATGGATTTAGCGTATGTTGCAGCTGGTTACTTAGATGGACTATGGACAGCTACTAAAATTAAAATATGGGATATTGCAGCGGGATATATTATAGCAAAAGAAGCGGGAGCTATTGTTACCGATATTACTGGAAAAAGCGATATAGAAAATGCTGATTTCATAATTGCTGCTAATAAAAAAATTCAACCCAAAATTGCAAAAACATTAGCAAAGCATATTAAAAAATAATGAATACACGAGCAATCGCTTGTGAATATATATTAGATATTCTAGCGAAGAAAAATACCTTACTTACTTTAGATAAAAAACTAAAGAAATTAAATTTAAATGCTCAAGATAATTCTTTTATAAAAGCTCTATGTTATGACTTCTTTAGAAATTACTTTTCTTTAGAGAAAGTTGTTGATAAATATACATCTAAGAAAACTAAACCTATTATAAAAGTTTTAATAATGCTTGGGGTATTACAGCTTTTAGAAATGTCTCAACCTAACTATGCAACAATAAATGAAACAGTAAATGCCTGCAAAAAGCTTAAAATAACTTGGGCAACCAAATTAGTAAATGCTGTTTTAAGACAAGTTTTAAGAGATATTGAGGAAATAAAGAAAGCTTTTATAGATTATAAGAAATCTGATCTGCCTGAATGGCTTTGTAATAAAATAAAGCATCAATATCCAGATAATTATCAAGAAATACTTACTCAAAGCAATAAGAAAGCTCCTATGTTTATAAGGATTAATAACCAAAAAGATAAACAAGAAGTTATAAATTTCTTAAATCATGAAGGTATATCTTTTCAAAACACTTGTTTAGCTAATTGCATAAAACTTGAAACTCCTTTAAACATTGAAAATAATGATCTTTTTAATAAGGGCTACTTTACTATTCAAGATATGTCAGCCCAATACGCTGGACATATCATTAATCCTGAAAATGAAGAAAGAATACTTGATGCATGTGCAGCTCCAGGAGGAAAAGCAACTCATCTATTAGAAATAGATCCAAGTATCCATTTAACCGCTATAGATATTATTGATACTCGATTGCAGCTACTAAAAGATAATATTTCTCGAATATCTGATACAAAAATTGAAATAAAAAAACATGATTTAACTCAAAAATTAGTGGGAAGTTTTGATAAAATCATATTAGATGCTCCTTGTAGTGCTATAGGTGTAATAAGGCGTAACCCTGATATTAAAATTTCTAGATCTCTAGAAGATGTGAAAAACATTTTAGATATCCAAATTAAAATACTTCAAAACTTATGGAATAATTTAAATTCTAATGGATATTTACTTTATATAACTTGTTCAATTCTTGAAGAGGAAAATGAAAAGCAAATAGAAAAATTTTTACAGTTAACTCCAGATGCTCAAATAGAAAATATAAATACTTTATCTGAATATAAAAAGAAATTTGGTTACCAAATATTACCTTCAGAAAAACAAGGAGATGGATTTTATTATTGTTTAATCCATAGAGTCTAATTTATTCAAGATATCGTCTATTTTACCAGAAATTCTTAAATGACATATAGGGTATAGACGCCCAAATATATCTTTATCAGACTTTTCAACCACTTCAAATCCATAATTAGAATAAAATGATAAAGCATGCATATTTTGTTGATGTACATCTACACATACAGCACCATGATTTTTTAAAGCATGGATTAACATTTTTTTACCATGCCCATGCCCAAAAGTTGCAGGATCAACAAATAGAAATTCAATTTTATCTCCAATAATTCCTGAAAAACAAACGATTTCGTCTTTATTATCTCTTAATACATAATAAGCAATTTCTGGATTAGTGAAATATTTTTCTCTAATAATTTTTTTAAGGCTAGCTATCTCTTTCATAGTTAAAAAGTCGTATGTACTAGCAACAGAATCTTCCCATAAATCAGCCATACGATCGTAATCTTTTTGTGTAGCTTTTTTGATAACCATACTAGCCTCCTCTCATCAAATGTCTAGAAAATAGAATTTTATAATTTTATGTTGTTATTATACACTAAGGCTAATCTTTAACAAGAAAAACCCAAATGTTAAGCTATTCTAGCCTAGAAAAAACTTTTTTTTAAACTTTTTATCTAGCGATAAATTATTAGGATGAGAGCCTTCTTTGCCTTGGGGTACATCTAAACCATATTTAGAGTATAGATCTAACCAATATTTTGAAATTTCTTGTTGTCCTTCTTCTATGTAATTTAACTGATGCTTATCAAAAAATGATTTTCCGTAGTTCGCTCGCTTAAAAACTTCATGTATTAATTGTGAACAATAATATTTACCTTCAGCATCTGGTAGAAAAAGAGAGTTATACTCAGCACCAATGAATTTCTTAGCATTAATAATAACATTATCTAAAATCTCTGCTAACAATGATGTTCTTGCTATTAGATTTCTTTTATCATTATATTTACTTATATGAGTTAGTATAACTCCTCTTTCTGCAACAGCCTCTATTATCTGATTATCTCCTATATATAAACTACAATGATAATAACTATATCCACCATACCCCTTAGATAAGGAACTAATATTTTCCTCGGCAGGATCTATTGTAAAAATCACATCCCCTTTTCTAAGCATTACCTAATTCCATATGTAAAGTTGGAAAGGGATTATTTACAAATGAGCTATTTTTTACTTTAATGCTATATTTATAATTGAAGTATTTTTCTTGGTCTCTCTGTAACTTCACTTAAGTAGTTCCTCAAGTTTATCTTCGAGCACAATCTCAACACCAAAACTTTGTGCTTTTTCTAGCTTACTTCCCGCATTATCACCACAAATTAGCATATCTGTCTTTTTTGAAACACTACTAGTTACTTTTGCTCCCATTGATTTTAAGAGCTGTGTTAAGTTATCCCTATTATATTTTTCAAATGTGCCAGTTATCACTATAGTTTTATCTGTAAATACACTATTCTCAACCTGCTTAATAATCGCTTGCTCTTGTATTTGCACCCCAGCATTCAATAGGCTTTCAACTATATTTATATTTAAAGTATCTTGCCAAAAATTAACTATGTTATTAGTTATAATTTCACCAATATCATTTATTTGAATAAGATCATCATAACGTGCCTGCCTAAAAGCATCTAATATTCCAAAATGTTGCGCTAAAGATTCTGAAGAAACCTCTCCAACGTCTCTTATACCAAGTGAATAAATAAATTTTGCTAATGTTGGATTCTTACTTTTCTCGATGGAATCTAAAACATTTTGTGATGATTTAGAGCCCATTCTTTCTAAAGAGCAAAGTTGCTGATACGTTAACTTATAAATATCTGCTGGATACTTAATTAAATCAACCTCAACTAATTGTTCAATTATCTTAGCCCCAAGCTTATCAATATCCATAGATTTTCTAGAAACAAAGTGCTTAAGCCTTTCTGAAGTTTGAGCCTTACAATGCCAACCCCCTGTACATCTATATACTACTTGATCATTTACATTCTCAACAGCTGAGCCACAAACTGGACACTCTTTTACCATTTGAATAAGAGTGGCTTTAGGATTTCTATATTCAGGTAAATATCTAACAACTTCGGGGATAACATCTCCAGCTCTACGGACAATAACCCTATCTGTTACACGAATATCTTTTCGTCTAATCTCACTTATATTGTGTAATGTCGCGTTTGATACTATAACTCCACCTACAGCTACTGGCTTTAATCTAGCTACAGGAGTTATAGCTCCTGTTCTACCCACCTGAAACTCTATATTTAAAACCTCAGACTCAACCTCTTCTGCTGGAAATTTATAAGCCACTGCCCATTTAGGAGCTCTTGCTACATATCCAATAGCATCTTGTAATGAGATATCATTAACTTTAAAAACCAGACCATCAATATCATATGCTAAATCTGCTCTCTTATGACTCATCGCTTTATGATATTTTTCAATCTCAGAAAAATTCTTTGCTAAGAAAATATCTTCACTAATAGTGAACCCTATATCTTTAAGATAATTCATTAAGTGAAATTGAGTTTTTGGATGATTAAAATCATCAGTGAAATAACCTACTCCATAGCAATATAATTTTAGAGGCCTCTTAGCTACAACTTTTGAGTCAAGCATTCTAATACTACCTGCAGCAGCATTTCTCGGATTAGCAAAAGGTTTATGACCACTTTCAACAACTTGATTATTTAGTGCTAAAAAACTCTTTTTATCAAGAATAATTTCCCCTCTAACTTCTAACTCTTCTGGAGGATTTTCAAGATTTAAAACTAAAGGAATATTTCTAATAGTTTTGACATTCTCAGAAACGTTCTCCCCTTGAACACCATCGCCCCTAGTAACTGCATAATCAAACTGCCCATGCTTATAGAAAATACTAATAGCTAAGCCATCCATTTTTGGCTCACACTCAAATTCTATATTTTCATATTCAATCTTATTACAGAAGCTTTCTAACTCATCCAAACTAAAAACATTAGATAAAGAAAGCATTTTCTTTTTATGCTTTATAGTTTCAAAACCAGAAAGAATTTCTCCACCAACTCTATCTAATACAGAGTTTTTTGGTCTTAATTCAGGATTTTCATCTACCAAATCATTTAATAAAGCAAATAATCTATCATAGTCGCCATCGGAGATTTCAGGCTTATCTAAAGTATGATATAAATAGCTATGATGCATTAAGTAATCAGCAAGCTTAGTAATTTCTGCCTGTAGATTACTTTTATCCATTTTTGAATAATCTTTTTGTAAAAATTCTGAATTCATATAAAAATTATTTTTTAACTTCTTCGTTATAAAGTCTTTTTATTTCTGTAATATAGGATTTGATACCATCTTCTAAAGAATAGTTTGGCTGATAGCCTAAATTCTTTTGAGTTTCTGAAATATCTGCTTGAGTATAAAACTGATAGCTACCTACAAATGGATTAGGTATATATTCTTTACCTTTATCAATTTCTAATTCTTTCTGTAATATATTAACTATATCTTCAAAACTCCTAGCTTTACCAGTACCAACATTATAAACCCCACTTTGCTTCGGTTCTGTAGCTCGGATATTTGCTTGAACAATATCTTCAATATAAATAAAGTCTCTAAGAATCTTATCACTTCCCTCAAATAGTTTTGGCTTATCTCCTTTTAATATTTGATGTCCAAACTGAACAACTGTGGAGGCTGTTTTATTCTTATAATACTCACGTGGCCCATATACATTAAAATATCTCAAACCAACTATAGATATATCCAATTCTTTCTTTATATAGTTATATGAAATATTGTCCATCATCACTTTTGAAAACCCATAAGCATTATTTGGTAATTCATACCCTATTTCAAACTTATCACTTCCACCATAAGTTGCCGCACTTGAAGCATAAATCATATTAGCTCCATGCTTAATAGCCATTTGCAATAATCTTTCATATGCATTTACATTCGTTTGAACCATCAAATCTTGCTCATTAACTGTAGTATCAGAGATTGCAGCCTGATGAAATATATAATCAAATTTATAATTATCTTCTAATTGTTTAATGATTTTTTCATCATTAATATCACCGCTTATTACAACTCCTTTAAAACCAATAAGATTTTTAAAATGTCCAAAGCTTTTTAGGTTACCATTTGAAAAAGTTTCACCATTTCTAAACTTATCTAAAACAATAACTTCTGCTTCTGGGTAATTTTTTTGAAAATAAAAAGCTAAGTTACTACCTATAAAACCTGCTCCACCAGTTATTAAAATACTAGAATCATTAAAATTAATATTTGTATACTTCATATTTTTCCTTTCTTTTAATCATCTCAATAATTTTAAAACATGTTATTAAATTTCTTTCTTTCCCAAGAGTAATATAAATACTGAACTTTTGAATACAAAGGCTTATCATTTATTAAAGTACTCTCTTTATTATCCTTATATATGTTTAAATATTTTGCTAAATCCATTGGAGATGACATTTTATAACTATCGATATCTTTAGTGCTAACTTTTAAAGTTGCTTTTAATACATCTTGTTTCTTGAAATCATAAGTATCTTTATCTGATGATGAGTATTCTTGCGCAGTTACTCCATCTGGTAAAGTATAAACCTTAACATTAAGATCAATGTACTTAAAATTATAACTATTTACATATTTACCAAACTGATAAATATATATTAATAAATTAACAACATTTTGTGGTGTTATTTTCATATTAATACTAATTTCAGCACCAAATGATAAAGCATTCTTTTTATTACTTGATAAGGCATTCTCATAATCTTTTAAAGTATCATAATTTATAGGGTCTGGATCTCCTCCTGATATGTCTCCATACCCAAACCAATCATTAGATATTTTATCTATATATGGCTCTACCATCCATTTTGTAACTTTATCATTACTAATACTTTCATTATATGTATCAAAAGTTACATTATTTGTATTTCTATCTACTTTCGTATAAAAGCTTATATCAGGGTTATCAGTTTCATAAAACTCAATCTTATATGCATTATCAAGTGGCATATACTTAACATCTTTTACTGTAAATTTTTGATGATATACATCTTCAAGTTGTTGCTTAACTCGTTGAGCAACTTCATCCATCTTGCTCTTAGAAACTGTAGAGCATGAGACTAACATACTTAAGATAAAAACTAATGAAAAAAATTTAGTTCCAAAGAGCCTCATTCAAACTCCTCTTTGTTTTCTTATTCTAAATACTATTATAAGTGAATTTAAAAATAAGTTCTTTTATTTATGCCTTTTGTTTTCTCTTAATTATATATTTGTAAGTAGTTCTAATGCTTCCATCAAACCATGCAACTAAAGATGTAAAAGGAATTAAACAAGCAAATAAAAAAAACAAGAATCCACTCAAGTTACCTTGAATCATCGTAAAGTAGAGCATTTTTGCTGTATTATCTCCTAGAATAGGCGAAGTTATTAGAAAAAATCCTGAAAAAATTGAAAGAAGTATAAATACCCCTTTAACCTTATTTATAACTAGAATAAGAAAAACTACCAACCCTATTTGATAAATTGGTGAATACATTATAAAAGCTTCTAATAATCCAAAAGAACTAGAAAGAGAAACTATTATCATCCAGTTTATTAATATAAACGTACACAACATAAATACTAATAAATAATAATAAAATTTTTTATTCATATTCACCTTTAACTAGGCTCTAAATTATAGAAACTCTTATTTACCTCTAACATTTATTATAACACTGAGTTTTTTACATAAATAACTAATATAAACAAAAAACCAATTCTTTAAATGAGTTTTTTATATTACCCTTACTTGTAGCACTAATGAATTAATCTAGAATTATGTCTAGCAAAATACTTAAAAAAACTCTCAAAATTTCCATACTATTACTTAGCTTATCGCTCGCAAGCTGTGGTAAAAAAGTTGAGAAAGCAAAAGTTGAAGATGTTTCTCTTAAAATTGTTTATGATAAAAATATACATATACCAACAGATTCAAATATTAAACATACAACTGATAAATATATATTCATCTCAGGTAATAATAACTCATATATTATTGATAAAAAATCTCTCAGTATCTCTAAAATTGCTGAAAATGGGAGTGTACAGTATGTTGAAGAAAATAAAGAAAGCGGTGATATCCTAGTTATTTTCTATAATAACTCAAACTACTCTACTAAAAGTGGAATTTTAATTAAAAAAGATGGTTCGATAAATAAACTACAATTTAGTGGTGATGTTCTCTTAGACAGAGATAAAAAATACTCTGTTATTAAATCCAAAAATATCGATTTCATAGTTCCTCATAACAATGATTCTAAGATAGATATTATATATACAGATGGGAAAATTTCCTCGTTAAACCCAGACAATTCAAAGGCCAAACTAAATCAAGTTTGCTCTCTATCTGAAAAAGTAGTCTTATCTTTTTACAACTCTAGCTCTATTTTAATATTATCCTCAGATGGCAGCTCTGCAGTAAAACCGATGAAAAATAGCTCTGCGATCAACCTTATTTGTAATGACGAAAGAGTTCTTGCTTATGATAAATATAATCAAGGCAACATTCTAATAGATAACAAAGGTAATATAACTAGTTTCCCGATGGGGATAAAAAAATTATCTTCTACAACATATTTTAATCCTTCTTCAGGAAATGTAATTATTCAATATGATGATAACAAAAAACTTAGTGCAATAAATAAAGATGGAAGATATAGAAATATACCGGAGAAAGAAATAGCAACTAATAGTCAATATATTAAAGCTTATAATAATTCTTCTTCTGGAAATATAATACTTGAAGATGAAAACCAAAATATTATTTTATTTGACCAAAACTTAAACTATTCACTTATACCATCTCTAGCTACTAGCAGAAATAGAAATGTGACAATCTATGATAATTTATTATCAGGAAATATTCTTATATACTATAGAAATTCCTCTCGCCTTCAACTCATAAAACCAGCTGGAGAGATACAAGAAATAAGATCACCAGAAGGACAAAAAATTGATCATATTTACTATAATGATAATGCAAATCTCGTTATCGTAAAATATGAAAATACTGATAAAGCCACACTTATATATAAAGATGGTAAAACTTATACAGCTTCAATTAATGATTATATTTATGCAGATAGTGATTATCATCCATATAATGGCATCTATGAAAATAAAGAATCAAAAATAACTTTTGTTAAAACCTCTTCAAAAACATATTTTTTTGATAATGATGGTAAAGAGCAGACTATTCCAGATAGCTTTGACTCAATATCTTTTGCAGCAGGAAGAACAATCCTAAAATCCAATAATGTCATATACATTATCAACCCAAAAGGTGAAATAAAAAAAATAGAGAATCCTCAGCCAAAAAAATTATTATTTGACAAGATTTATTATAATTCTGGATCTAATATAATAATAACTTTCCAAAGTTACTATATTACTAATAAAGATAAAATCAGTATAATTTTAGTAGTTGATGAAAAAGAAAATATTAAAACAATAAATAATGAGGATTTCGCACATATAGATAAAGTCTTCCAATCAAAGAAAAGCAAAAATACATTGCTTATAGCAGGAAAAGAAGATTTTGACGCTTATACAGATTTAATTAGAAAAGTTTATAGCATAAATGAAAATGCAGAATTAGTTAACCTACCGCTAGCATCAGGCAAGGTTATTGATGACTCTTTTTATAGTACTGGGCTAGACAAACTCTTCCTTTCATTTAAATTCGCACCTAATCTAGAAATCATTGACCTTCCAAATCTAACAGCTGAAGCTATTAGTGAAGTTCTTGATAACAATAGCTCTACAAACCTAACTAATGAAGGTCTTGCTAGCAATCATTATGCTGTTAAATATGGAGATAACTCTTTATATGTTTTTGATTCACAACATATATATAAACCAGCACTAAAAAAAGACACCGGGCCTTCAGATATTCAATATTTACCAAATAATGATATATCAGTATCGATCGATAATCATGATCTACTATTAGTAACTAAAAACAATGATTTTATTTATATTCCAACAGAGTAAATAACATTTAGTTAAGAGGTAACGCTTATAATGAAATATATCACATTAATAATAACTACTTTTCTTCTTACAATAGGATACTCTCAAGCAGAATATCTCTATGGAAATTGTAAAGGAAACATTTCAGCAGGTAATTTCTCAAAGATCTTAAAGTACTGTAAAGAGGAGGCTGACAATGATATGACATCTAGATTAGCTTATGGCACAGCACTTGCTACCGAAGGAAGATATTCAGAAGCTATGCCATACTTACTAACATCTAAAGCTAAAGCTGACCAAATAAGTATCATAGATTATTATATAGGAATAATCTATTACTTTGGCTTAGCTACTCCCTCGTATCCAAAGAGCGAAAGTTTAGGGCTAAAATATTTACAAGCCTCTAAATTTCTAAATGACTCAAGTTCAGAGGACTCATATTCAAATTCTGATTCTGAACCTACTCCTAACTTAGCTAAGGAAATGCTGAAATTTATACCAGAGCTCCAAAATGGTACGTTAGCAATGTTACCTTATGACTATATGATTATGCAATATACAGACCCTGCTCATAAGTGTATAGAAGCAGGTAGTAACAAAGAATTTAAACAGGCTATTGAATTATGTAAACCAGTGGCAGATAAAAATTTATATGCTAAACGTATTTATGCGCTTTCTTTATTATTAAACCATAACTATTCGGATGCAGTGATATATTTACAAGAAATGATAGAACTATATAAAAATCCAAAGTATGAAGATAAAAAAGCTTTAGCTATTTTTTCTTATGGACTAGGAACAATATATTATTTTGGATCAGCTGCACCTAAATATCCTCAGAATAAATCTAAAGGGCTACTATATATTAACCAAGCTGTAAAAGATGGTGCTGGTATAGGGCAAGATTTTGCTAAGAGATTTATTGAAGCTAATAAAAAAATTGAGAATGGGAAAATAAATAGCATCCCAGAAGAACTAAAAATTTAAAGCTATAGAGATACGGATAGGAGAAGTTAATAATGAAAAAATATGTTATCGCAATAGTTTTTATTAGTGTCATACTAGGAAGCTTACTACTGATTACTCTAAACTTACAAAAAAACAATCAAAAACTTGAAATAGAAACTATTACTTGCGATCAATACAAGCCAGGAGACAAGTTTACTAAATATGGTAAAGAATTCCTTGTGGTTGAAGATGGCTATGGGAAATTTGGTATAAAAAATATAGATATATTAAATGAAATACAAAAAAGCACCAGCCCTTTATTAGTATGCACATCACATGTAACTGATATGTCTAGTTTATTTAAAAAAGCTAATCTATTTAATCGCTCATATTTAAATACTTGGGATGTTTCTAATGTAACTGATATGTCTCATATGTTTGATAATACTGCTTTTAATCAAGATATATCTAAATGGGATGTTTCTAAGGTTAAAAACATGGAAGCTATGTTTTCTGAGGATTCTCGCTTTAATCAAAACATTAATGAATGGAATGTAAGCAATGTTATAAATATGTCTCATATGTTTTATAATGCTAGAAGTTTTAATAGTCCATTAAATAACTGGAACACTTCTAAAGTAACAAATATGTCTCATATGTTTTATAATGCAAGATCATTTAATCAAGATATCAGTAAATGGGATGTTTCTAAAGTAGAGAATATGAAAGCTATGTTCTCATCAGCTTCCGAATTTAATCAAGATATCAGTAAATGGGATGTTTCTAAGGTTAAAAATATGAAAGCTATGTTCTCAGCAGCTTCCGAATTTAATCAAAATATAAATTCTTGGGATGTTTCTAAAGTAGAGAATATGTCAATAATGTTTGCTTATACAGCTAGCTTCAATCAATCTTTAGATAATTGGAATACTAGTAATGTCACAGATATTTCTAGCATTTTTAATAAAGCAAAAAAGTTCAATTCAGATATTAATTCATGGGACACATCACATGTAACTAATATGAAAGAAGCCTTTTCTGAGGCAGAGGCGTTTAACAAACCTCTAGATAATTGGAATGTTAGCAATGTTACTAACATGGAGGAAATGTTTTCAAATGCAACTAACTTTAATCAAAATATAAATTCTTGGAATGTTTCTAGAGTAGGAAATATGGAAGGTATGTTTGCCTCTGCAACTAATTTTAATCAACCTCTAAATAGCTGGGATGTTAGTAATGTTAAAGATATGAGCGTTATGTTTTCAGGAGCAGAATCATTTAACCAACCATTAAATCATTGGCAAATTAAGACTAGAGAGGTTTATTATATGTTTTCAGGGGCAAGATCATTTAATCAAGACTTATCTAGCTGGGATTTCAGTGATGGTTACAATCCTCTTACAAATTCATCTGATGTTAATACTATAGATTTTATGGCTATAAGTTGGGACATCAAAAATAAACCTAAAGGAGTAGGAAATGTCATACGTTAATCCAACTGTCTAATATATTTATCTCCTGTAATACATATTATCAACGAAATTATTCCATAAATGCCAAATGCTATGCCTGAAAATGCTACTACATTAGCAAAAAGCAAAATAAAAACACTGATAACAAATGCTAATGATATACCTAAATAAAAAGCAAAGCTTATCCTAAAAATAGATACAATAATCAATATATTTAATAACAAATCAGCAAAAATAGATATGTAATAAATTTCTATAGAAATTTCATAGTAAAAATTCAAATACATTTGAATGTAAGTTTTTATTACACCTAATAACATACATAATAAAAAAGCTTTTTTAATTCTGTAAAAAGAAAAAAACGAAATAAAAAATAGTGGCAAAACTAATATAATAATTGCTTTAGTATAGAAAGTAGAAGATAAAAGGTATTCCAGACCATATGTATCAGTATTAAAAGCAAAGTAATTACTGATTATATTCCCAATAACAAATGCTATAAAAAATACAAAAGAAAAGATCCTAGATATTTTTTTATAATCTTTATTTTCAATCTCTTTGGTTGTAAAACTTTTAGTTGATATAAAAATTAACATTGTTATTAATAGTATAGCCAATACTATAACTACCACTAAAAATAAAAATAAAAGTGATAATGTTATAATGCTCATACTACCTATATTATATAAATTAGGTTGTATTAAATAACAAAAATACCCTATTAATGTAGCATAGCATACAGCTACCACATAATATGCTTTTACTAATTTACTATCTGTATATTTCACCCAAAGTTTAGGTAATGAAAAAGATATAAAAAATAATATAGGTAACGTATATAAAGATGTATATATTATAGAAGTAGAGAGAAATCTATAAGCCTCATACAAAAGCTGTTGGTCATGACTACTATAAGAACAGCCATAAGAACTGCTACAAGATGAATATCCAAAACTATTTATATATACATAACAAATAGCAGATACTATAAAAATTATTGTTATAGGAAGTAAACTAAATAACAAATAGACATTATTCTTTTTAGCAATCTCTCTAGGTAGAAGTTTCGTATTAATATTAAAAATAAAAAAATAAAAAACCACTCCCAAAATAGCTGATACTAATAAATACATTCATTCTCCATTAAATTAAGGATTTATCGAGTTATTTTAATAATTCTACACAGATATAATTGAAATACATAATTTACCTTATAAAAGAAAATCTGAATATAATTGGTGCTAAAGCAAAAGCCCAACTAACCTCCCCTAGCTTTTATACATCAATACTTCTATTTTTTAGAAATTAGTTTGTAGTACAAAAAATCGCACAAATAAAACTTCTTTTTATGATTTTATTCTACCTCTTAGTTTATATACTCCTTTAAAACCTAACATTTTTACAATTTATTCAAAATCTAAATAATTATCAAATAATTTATTTGAAATGATAATCATTATCATCTACAATGTCACAAATCAAAATAATGATAATGATTATCATTTACAAAAATATGAAATAAATTCTATAAATAAAAAAGGAGAAGAGAAAATGTCTCGCACAAACACCCCTACCATCCATATTCTTAGCCGTTCAGATTTATCTGATATTGATCTTAAGCCAGCAGAGGTAATTCGCCTTGTAGAAGAAGCTTATTTAACCTATGCCAACAAAGAGTCTCTATGCCCAACAAAGCTAATGATGGATCTTCCTAACAAGCAAAGAGATGCCGTTTCTTATTCAATGCTTGGTTATGATGGCTCTCTAGAGAAGATTGGATTTAAGACATCTTATCGTCAAGGCAGTCAGAGTGCTGATAAATACTATACAACAATCAGCCTTTATGATGATACAACAGGACTCCCATTTGCATTTATGGACTGTCATCGTATTGGTGGCTACCGTACACCTGCAACAACAGCGATTATTGCTAAGCATTGTGCCAAAGAGAATGCTGAATCAGCATTAATGGTTGGTACTGGAGCCCAAGGTATTAATACACTCTCATATCTTTTAACAGCAGTCCCTACGCTTAAAACTCTTAGATTATTCGGCACGCATCCTGATGGGATTGCAGTTAGTCTTGCAACATTTGCTAAGCACTTCCCAGATCGTGAAATAGAACTTATTGAGGATGTTCCAGCAGCTGTTGCTGAATCTGATATTGTTGTAGCTGCTTCAGGACGAGCTGCTCATCCTAAGATTCAGACAAGCTGGTTAAAGCCTGGGGGCTTGCTAGTTTCAGTTGCTAGCAAAGGAGTAGCTAGTGGTGTCTTGCAAGACGTTGATTATGTTGTAGCAACAAATAAAATGCAAATGGGTGTTACAGGGAAGCGTCTGGCTGGCTCAGATAATGAAGCATCTATCGACTCTGAATTACCTGATATTGTGGCTGGTCGTAAATCAGGTAGAAATTCGCAACAAGATAAAGTATTTGCATTTTCAAGTGGAATGATAATCACAGACATTCCTGTTGCCAATGCCCTTGCAACTAGAGCAATTTCAGCAGGACGTGGTACACGAGTTAAACTATGGAGCTAACAATGAATTCAATGAATGCTCTACAACAGGACTGGGCTATTAATATTCAAAAGGATATTGGATTGCTAAATAATATCGCTAATGTCATAAATGGACCTTTTCATATTGTTAATCCTAAGAGTTTTGCGGATAACTTGTCAAGTTTTCAGAAGGTTCTTAAGAGTCATAATATTGCTGGGCAAGTTTATTTTGGTAAAAAAGCAAATAAAGCGGGAGCATGGTTAACAGAAGTAGCAAAGCTAAATGGTGCTGTAGATGTTGCTAGTATTCCAGAATTTGTTCATGCTTTAAGTAAAGGAATTCAAGGTAAAAATATAGGTGTTACTGGTGCAGCCAAGAGCGATGAGCTTTTATGGTTATCTGCTCGTCATGGAGCACTAGTTGCAATTGATGCTTTAGATGAGCTTGAGCGAGCAATTAAGATTGTTACTAATACAAATGATAAATTAAGAATCCTACTACGAGTACTTCCATCAAATAGTCCTAATAGTCGCTTTGGGCTTAATTCAAAGGATATTGTTACAGCATTAGAACGTTGTAAGGATGCAAAAAATCATATTATCATGGAAGGCTTTTCTTTTCATTTAGATGGTTATTTAGTAAAACCTCGCGTAGAAATGGCATTTGCTCTAATTGATTGGTGCATGAAAGCTAGAGAATATGGTTTTCCTAGTTCATCAATATCTATCGGAGGCGGTTTTGCTTGTAGTTATGTTGAAGAAGAAGACTGGCATAGCTTTAAGGCAACTCTAAATCCAGATCAATTTCATGCAGGAAAGACTTTTAGTCATTTTTACCCTTACTATCAGTCTCCTACAGGCGCAGATATGCTAAATGCAATTCTAGAATCATCTGTTGAAAATATTAGCTTAGCAAGCAAGCTAATTGATACACAAATTCAATTATATCTTGAACCAGGTAGAGCTCTTCTAAACGGTGCTGGAATGACTGTCTTTCCAGTACAAGGCTTCAAGAAAAATGACGAACATGGCATTGTGACTGTTGCAGGACTTAGCATGAGTTTGTCTGAGCAATGGAAAAATAGTGAATTTTTACCCTCTCCTATTTTGATACAACGTGGCCCTCCTCGCCCACAGAACCCTATTAGTGTAATGATTGGTGGATCTAGTTGTATGGAATATGATGTATTGACTTGGCGTAAAATCAATTTTCCTGCCGTTCCACGATACGGTGACTTAATCATCTACCCAAACACTGCTGGCTACCAAATGGATAAAAATGAGAGTGAGTTCCATCAACTTCCTCTACCACCTAAGATTGTTGTTACTCAACAAGACGGAAAAAATTTTTGGAGAATAGACAAATGATTTCTGAATATAAAACTGTTAAAAAAAGAATTATAACTGAATTTTCTGAACTTATAGGAGAAACTCCTCTATATGAACTAGCTCGCACTGGTTCAGGTAGCCGACTACTACTAAAACTAGAGCAATTTAACCCTACCGGTTCTTGTAAAGTCCGAATGGCTCGAGAGATGATTCTAGCAGCAGAACGTGATGGTAGACTTAAACCAGGAGGTCATATTGTTGAACCCACATCTGGAAACACAGGTACAGGGCTTGCATTTATTGCTATTGAACGTGGATACAAATATACAGCCATTGTTGATAATCATGCTTCACGCGACAAGCTTTTTGCAATGAAAGCTTTAGGTGCTAATTTAATTTTTGTTGAGGGTGGAACTAATAAACCAAGTACCGTTAAACGACGTCAAATGGCTGGAGAGATTGCCAAATCTACAGGTGCATTTTGGCCAGATCAACACTATAACCCCAATAATAATAAAGGTTATGCTGGTATTGCTAATGAGTTATTAAATGACTTAGATACAGATGTTGATTATTTAATAGGCGCGGTTGGTACAGGTGGTACTATGTGTGGAACTGTTAAAGAACTACGTAATCTAGGTTCTAAAGTTACTAGTATTGGAGTTGAGCCAGTTGGATCTATTATATTTGGAGGTAAGCCAGGCAAATATTGGCAAACTGGAGCTGGTGCACCAGAAGGGTTTACTGTCGGCACAAACGTTGATCACTCATTAATTGATGAGGGGTTAACTGTCAGTGACGTAAATGCTTTTAACACGGCTCGTGTTGTTGCACATCGTACAGGAATTCTAGTTGGTGGTACATCTGGTGCCGCAATTAATGTAGCACTTAAGCGGCTGATGCTTGTCGAACCAAATAGCACTATCGTGGTTTTAGTATGTGATGCTGGAGAAAAATATCTAGACACTATCTACAATGATGATTGGTTACGCGAAAGGTCTTTATTAAGTGAGTCAGTTCAGTCATCCCTTCATCAGCTTTTTGATGCTTATAAGGACTCTATACTCCTAGCATCTAGAAGGATAGCAGCCTAGCCATGAAACTTCGACAATATCAAGAAATAATCGCACTTGCGACACCTATTATAGCACTTCAACTAGCTCAGGTAGCACTTACTAGCACAGACCTTTTAATGCTAGGTCTAATTAGTGTACAAGCTATTGCAGCTGGTGGTCTTGCTTTAGTACTTTACAACCAGGTCAGAACCATGTGCGTAGGCATGGTGACAGGACTGGGAAATCTTGTTGCAGCCGCTGTTGGAAAAGGTGAGACCAGAACTGGTAACACTAATTTTGATGAAGCTGCTATAGATGAGGTACAAGGGCTAATACGAGCAGGCCTACTCTTAGCAACAATTACAGGCATTATTGCTATTGTATTTATCACTATACTAACCAATTTCCTTTCTTTCTTCGGACAGAGTGAAATCATCACCACTTTAGCTAAACCTATTATGATTGCATTAGCCCCAGGCCTTTTACCTATGCTATGGCTTAATGTCTTAAGACAATTTGCTGTTGGTATGCGTCGTGCTGGATCTTTGCTAATAGTCACCCTAGTTTCTGTTGCACTCAATGCTCTCTTGGATTTGGCTTTTATTTATGGTTGGCTTGGATTACCTCGTCTTGGACTTGTTGGTATAGGGCTAGCAACTACAATAGTTAATTTTTTTATATTTTTCGTTTATCTTCGAACTATAATGCTTGATCAAATTCTCAATAAACTCATTTCCTTGAATTTGTTTAAAGCGAAACGAGAAACAGTTTTACACCTTACTAAAATGGGAACACCAATCTCATTAACCTATGGTTCAGAAGCTGCAATTACTTCTATCGCTACTATTTTTATGGGTACATTTGGACCAATAGCATTAGCTGCATCAAACATTGTTAATCAGCTAGCTTATATTGTCTATCAGCTAAATATTGGACTCTCACATGGCTCCTCTATTTTAGTAAGTCGTGCTATAGGAAAAGGTGAAGAAAATAAAATTAGCGGTATTGCTTTACGTAGTTTTACTATCAGTTTTACTATCATGGCTATTATTGCTGCTTTTTACATCATCGTTCCAGATCTTATACTTTTACCATTTCTTGGTGGAGATAAAGCCGATACAGCTGTGCTTGCAGTAGCAACAAGTCTTCTATGGTTTGCTATAGCACATCAATATTTCAAAGGCTCACAAAATATACTTATTGGCTTATTACGTGGTCTTGGTAATACTAAAGCTGGCTTTACTACTACGATTATTGGTTATTGGATAGTTGGTATCCCAGCAATGGGTGTTTTCGGCTACTGGCTAACTTGGGAAAGCTATGGTATTTGGTTTGGTCTATGCATTGGTTTTGCTGTTACAAGCATGCTACTTGCTTGGTGTTTTACGGGATTACTGAAATCCAGATATCAGTAAATATCTGAGGTATTGTAAGTAATGAAATATGATTTTTGGGTTAGACAAGCTCACAAAACTTTAGGTTTTTTTATAATTATGCAGTTTTCTTTTGGAATGACTGCTTATTATATACCCTTACCAGGCTGGCTAGTAGATTTGCATAGATCTTTTGGGTACGTAGCATTGATCCTTGTCATATTTCTTATAGTAGTAAGATTTATTAAACCAAATGTTCCTTATAACCCACCATTATCTATTTTAAACTACGTTCTCGCAAAGATAGTTCATTTTGGATTGTATACAAGTGTACTTGGAATGTCTTTAACTGGTATTGTTGCCTCCATATTTTCTGCTCATGAAAGAAAGATTTTTTATTTAATACCACTCCCTCAGATTCCTAACCATGTTGAGCTATCAAAATACATTTTTAGTTTTCATAGCTTTTTTGCATATATGTTGGCTATATGTTTTACCTTGCATCTATTAGCTGTTGTATATCATAAGGTGATTTTGAGAAATAGCATTTTATCTAGAATCTGGTAGCGATAATACTTAAAAATAATATAGTTTTTACAAAGACCATTAATTTAGGAGATATGAAATATGTTAACTTTTAGTCTTAAAAAAATATCAGATCTTATTCCATCAGAAAAAATATCTGAAGAGGCTGCTAATAATTTATATCAAGAGATTTTAGATGATCCAATATGGAAGGTTCCTATACTAGTTGATATCAATACAAATATAATACTAGATGGCCACCATAGATTTTCAGTTGCTAAAAGACTAGGACTTAAATATATACCATGTATATTAGTTGATTTTAACTCTTCCCTAGTATCTGTAACCTCATGGAAAACAAGAGAAAAACTTTGTAAAAGTATGATCTTAGATAGAGCTTTCACAGGTGACTTATTTGACTATAAAACTACAAAAAATATTTTACATACCGATGTAGAACTTAGGAGTAATATTCCTCTCGATAAACTTTAAAGTAAATTTCAGCTTTATGCATCTTGATAATCTCAAAATGAAATAAAAGTTTGAAAATTCGTTATCAACTATATGAAAACCAATATGGTGCCCGGGGCCAACTACTAACCAATCTCTCCTAGCCTTTATATATCAACACTTCTATTTTTTATAAATTAGTCAGTCGTACAAAAAGTCGTACAAATCAAAACTATATTTTATCAAAATAGTCGATATTGTATTTATAATAACATAGTTAATTAACTATAAGATTTTTATTAAGCACTCTCTTTAGGCAACCATAGATCAGCTAATTCAGATGAACTTAGTTTGGTAGTAGTTTGAACTGTGCCATCTACACTTCCTCCATCCATATCTATATCATCTGCTCCTGAGGCTGCTAATAGCTCTGCTATCTTATTTGAGTTAGCTGATAAATCTAATGCAAATCCATCATTAGCATCTATCTCTAATCCTTGATTAGTATATTGACTAGAAAAATAATCATCTACTATTACTGAGCCTAATGGATCGCTATCAAAACTAATAAGTAAATCTTCTCCATCTCTACTTAAATTAACAGAATCATGATTTATATCTGTTAACTCTAATGTATCCATAGTTCCGTCATTAGATGATACATCTAAGGTATCGTTACCATCTCCTTGAGAATATCTATAGGTATCTGAGCCATCTCCTCCAGAGATTACATCATCTCCCTGACCACCAGTTATAACATCATCACCTTCATTCCCTGATATAACATTATCATTACTGTTACCTAATAATGTATCATCTGACGCTGAGCCTGCTAGAATATCTGACCTATTTATTACACTTCCATCGGCAAATTCAAAGCTATTAATTTTTGATTTATAACTTGAGTTAGCATGAAAAAAATTCTCTATCAACATACCTTGGGAAGCATCTCCATTAACATTAATAACTAAACTATTGCCAGATTTTATTAGTTTACCTTTACAACATGCATCGATTATAACCCTTATTTATCTCTACTAATTTTTCATTCAACATATGATCCTGGACTCCTTGGATCATATTAACTTGATCTCTTAACTCTAAAAAAATAAACCTTCAAGCTATAAAGCATAAGAGAAAATAATTGTGAGTGAAATAATAAATCACATTTCCTCAATGTATTAAGAGTCTTCACACGACTTAAAGCCTTATTAATTTTTTTACTATGATGCAAGGTACTCAAATTCAACAAATATCCTAACTTTATGATTATATAAGGATCTTTTATTCCTTCTTTTTTTAAAAAAACTCCTTTTCTAATATGTGCTGATAATCTACATTCAAAATTTTCTTCACTAAATATTTTAGTTAAACTATCAGATCTAGAAGTTATCATATATATACTATTTCCACTAACATAATATTTTTTCATTTTATTGCCAACCAAGGTTGAAAACATTACATCATTTGCTGCATTAATTTCCTCAAAAACTATATCATTTTTAACCAAAAATTCTCTAGAAATTAACTTATTCCATATAGAATTTATACCATACCTCAACTCGAGCTCACTTTTAATACTTGGGTTATTTTTGTAATTTAAGATAATTTTATTAACATATTTACCACGAAAAGTTTTCCTCTCTACATTATATGTATCACAACTATCAACCATAAAAAAAACTACCTCATAAGTTGAGTAAAAATATGGCTCTATAGATAAATAAAAATTAGGAAGAAAAAAATCATCTGAATCTACAAAAAACAACCATTTTCCTGATGCCAAAGATAATCCAACATTTCTACAATGTCCCGCATTACTATGATAGTCATTCAAGATAAGATTAAACTTTACATTTTCAAAAAAGCCTTCCAAGCTCTTTAGTCTAGAATCATTACTCAAATCATCAACAATAATCACTTCAATACTAGGCTTATCAGGTATTGTTTTTAAAAGCTTTATTAAAAGCTCATAAGTTTTATAATGTGGAATAATTATGGAAAGTAAAATTTCAGGCCTTATTTCTTTATTTAACAAGTTCAAAGCTCCCCTATATTTATTTTATCTACTTTAAATCAGCTCATTTGATTTAAAAAAATTAGTTAAATCATGTATGAAAATTGATTTCTCTTTATAAGAAGTATAAGCAATTTTACCATCGAATACATCTAAACCATGTGGAAAACCATGGCAAAAGACTTTATGTATAACCTTTATTTTTTTATCTATAAGATTGATAACATAAATTTGGCCTTTTTTATAATCTCCATTATGTAACGAAAGAAAAATATTACCTTCATATAAACAGGCCCCATCTATTTGAGCATTTCTAATTACTACACAATCAAGTAGAAGCATATCATCATGATTTTGCATATATAAAGCTATAAAGCTGTTTTTATTTGAATTTGAACTATCTAACCCTAGTATAAAAAAACCATCATACTCTATAATAGTTTTCATACGAATTTTCTCTTCATTAAATATTGCTAGATCAATTTTTAAGCTCTTTATTTCATATGACTTTTTATCTATATGTTGAATAATCCCACCTAAAACTGATCCAAGATAAATGCCACTTTCATTAGCATAACAAGCATGATATTTATAATCACCAACTTCTACTAGCTTATATAGTTTTAATCTATTATTTTGGTACTTATATATAGCTAGTCTATTAGTAAATTCAGATAAGTAAATATAATTATTACTAAAAATCATTAAATCTGGATGATAATATTTATCATACCCTGGAAGCAATTTAACATTCATTATAATTTCATCTATTATTTTATAAGTATTATTTATTATCTTAATTAAATAAAGTTTAGCAGCCTCTCTATGAGCCGCAACAATTAAACTAGGGCTTATAAATTGCACACCTGTAATAGTTGCAACACGACTTTCTCTACCAAAACAAAACTCTCCTTGTAACCAATAAACATTTAGTCGAGATCTTTTATTTCTAACTTTTTCATCAAAGTATATTTGTATTATACTTTTATCTAATACAATATCATTTTTCATTTTTATTAATCTTTTTATCCTATAAATTATTATAAAATAATACTTATATTATTTTTCATAAACTTTAATTATTTCTAAAGAAGTTTTCGTGATTCTTTGAAATATTTGACGCACAAGTATTAAACATACAATCAATGTTAAAAAACTACTGTAACTATCAGTTAATAACAGATAGAATATTTCGCATAAAAAACATATAATAGTACCTATATTTTTAACATTAGCTAATATGCTTCTAATCTGATCATTATCATTCATATATATATAATAAATTTTACAGTATACGAATAAAGTAATCAAAATATATAAAATTACTACAGATGCAAGAAGTTTAGATAATAATGCTAAACAAACAAAGCATATACAACTGAAGGCAAATTCAGAAACTGACATCATAATACTAATAATTAGTTTTTTTTTATTTTTTAAGCTCTTTTTTGACTGTTCTTTTATATTTAGGCGAAGAATAATTTTTTGAAGAAAAGCAGATATTATTTTTTGAAGAAAAAAATGTAAAATATAAAGTACAAGCATAAAAAGTATTAAATAAGCAACAAATACTTTGTAATTATATATTTTAAAATATATAGTAACTATCTCTGGTACGCTGTGTTTATCTATTAACAGTAAAATTTTAAACGGCAAAAATATTGAAATAAGTAAGAAAAAATCTGATAAAATCATAAACATAATAATTAGAATTGAGGTCAGAAAAGCTTTTGTGAAAAGCTCTCTTAATAAACTCACATATAAAGTATTTTTAACTTTCATAATCATTTTGAAAGAGCCTCATTTTTTTACCTCATATTTCGCGTCATTCTTAAATGCTATGATTTTTTTTACTAAATATTTTACATCACAATATTCTATAAAAGTCATTTTTCTAAAAACTGGAATATTGTTTTTCCTAAAAATGATATATACCTTAATACCAAAACATATAGAACATCTCAATGACTTCATAAAAATATGCAATCCACTTATATTAATTTGCTTCATTTTATGAATAGTCACCTTATTTTTTAAGAAATTATATTGATTAATCAGGGCATACATCCTAATTAATAATGATTCTCTACTTAAGGTAACTGTAAGTGAGCCATATCTCCTCGTAACACAATAAATTTTTTCCGGAGCAAATGCAAACTTTTTCATATGTAACCCAACCCTAGTTGAAAACATTACATCATTAGCAAAAGCAATTTCATCAAATTTAATCTCATTATCTAAAATAAGTTGTCTTTTTATTAATTTAGCCCATACTGCATGCGTTTTAAATCTTAAGCTTAATAAATTAATTTCATTCGGATTTTTCACATAAGAATTGAATATTTTTTCATATATTAAATGTCTAGCGCCTTGTTCTCCATGCTCATTTTTACTTGCTGGGTAATAATATACTACATCATTATCACTGTTAAAGTAACATGATATATTATCATATAAATTATCTAAGAAAAAATCATCTGAATCTGCAAAAAACAACCATTTTCCTGATGCCAAAGATAATCCAACATTTCTACAATGTCCCGCATTACTATGATAGTCATTCAAGATAAGATTAAACTTTACATTTTCAAAAAAGCCTTCCAAGCTCTTTAGTCTAGAATCATTACTCAAATCATCAACAATAATCACTTCAATACTAGGCTTATCAGGTATTGTTTTTAAAAGCTTTATTAAAAGCTCATAAGTTTTATAATGTGGAATAATTATGGAAAGTAAAATTTCAGGCCTTATTTCTTTATTTAACAAGCTCAAAACTCCCTTATATTTATTTGGAAACGTAATAGTACAGCTGAATATTTATTTAGCTATGATATTATATCATTATTTAGTTTTATTATAATCCATTCGTACAGCAACTTAACGAAAACATTGATATATAAAGGTTTGAAGAAACAGTATGAGACTGTATGAAACGCCAATATGGTGCCCGGGGCCGGACTCGAACCGGCACGGAGGTTAAGCTCCGAGGGATTTTAAGTCCCTTGTGTCTACCAATTTCACCACCCGGGCATTAAGTGGAGGCTGAGGCCGGAATCGAACCGGCGTCCAAGGCTTTGCAGGCCTCTGCATAACCATTTTGCTACTCAGCCACACATGCAAGAGTATGGAGCGGGAAACGAGGCTCGAACTCGCGACCCCAACCTTGGCAAGGTTGTGCTCTACCACTGAGCTATTCCCGCTTTATGAGAAGATATCTTACCTTATTTTTACTTATTGTCAATATAATTTAGTAGAAAAATCCCAATTAAACGTTAGTCTTTGAACCATTTACAAGAAAATTAATATCAAAAATTTTATCAACATTTCCAAAAAACTTTAAAGATGGCTGTTTCTCATTAACTTGCACACCTTTATCTGAAATATTATTTGCTTCTTGAAGCTTATTTGCATCTTCAAGCATCATTTTAATAGCCACATTTTGGTTAACTGGTTTTTTAGCAGTTGCTTCTACACTAATACTTTGAGGATTCTGCAAAAATATTGCTACGGAAGATAGCACCTTTCTTACAAACTGATCTTTCTGTTGAACTGCTAATAACTGGGCTAAAGCTCCATACGATGCTAAAGCTTGACTAGCTGGAGTATTAGGATCTGGATTTAAAAGCTTAGCAACTTCTTGTAAAAGGCCTTTATTCTCAAATTTAATTTTAAATGATTTAATACAAAGTCTGTTTTTACAGTTATATAAACTATTCTTCTCTGTCTCTGGTATTAATCCTAAATATGGAAGTAACTCTAGATTTCCATCAACAACACCCACAGAATTTCCACTCAAACTAGCTAAGCCTTGTCCACTAAAACTTGCATTTGAATTAAATTTAGAAGAGCTATATTCTTGATCACTATGAAGCTCAAATTGAATATTATCTTTTTTAACAAAATCAAATACTGATTGAACCTTAGAATCTTTTGGAAAATCTTTTCTAGAGAATTCAAAGTTAACATCCACTAATGAGCTAGATTTATCAATATATGCTACCTTTAAAACATCTACATAATCATCAGGTATCTCTTTTACACTAATATCAGGAAGATTTACGTCTTTTGCAAGAAAATCATATTTTAAGAAATCTTTTCCAGCTAATTTGCCATTTGCATAAATTTTAAGATCTCTTGAGTCTTTGTCAAAACTAGCATTAAAAACAAATGTTGGATAGTTTTTATATTTTCCTAACAATTGTTCTGTAGATCTTTTTATAACATCAGAAAAATCGGCTGTTATTTTAAAATTCCCAAGATTTGATTCGCTTATTGCTTTTGGTAATTCATTTCCAAGATCTTTAACCTTGGCACCATACAAATCAACATTATCAAAATCAATTTTTGCAGAAATAAATTTATGCTTATTATTAGTAGAATTAATATCTAATGATAAATGTTTCTTATCATAATCATACTTAATAGAGATATTATAAATTCCCTCTCCAAGTATATTTAAAAGAGTCCCATTTAAATCATCATTATTTGCAGCTCCAGCGATTGCTTCATCTTTATCATCTGCAGGCACTATCCCACTTTCTGCAACTGCTGTTGGTAAATTTGTAATACTCAACCCTTCTATATCGGCCTTAAAATCTCCATCTACTGTGCCATTTGCATCTAACCCTTGGATCTCAAGTTGATTTATGGACATATTTAACTTTTGCTTATCTTTAGAGATTATCAATAAATTTGAAGCACTAATATTTCCAGAATCATCTACTTTAACGTTCCCTACTGTAACTTGGTTTTGATATGACAAAAGTGAACTTATATCACCAGCAATCAAATCTTTAACATCACCTGCTGCAATATTCTTTTCTACTGCCTGCTTTTGGATGTCATTTTCTTTAATATCATCTGCATAAGCTGTAAATGTTAATACTGATGATGCCATTAAAAGAGCCAAAACTTTTCTTTTGAAATTCATTTTAAAATAATCCTTCACTACTCGTTCTAATTTAAGTTACTACAATTCCTTTTCTTCAAAAAAGTCATTCTTATACCATTTTTGCCAATATATCTTAATTATGAGACTGTTTTAGTATAACATTAATAAATTACTGTGTATCTTCATACAATTTAAATTATAACACTAAAATGAGAGATCTTTCAAAACTAGATATTCCTAAGAAAAAACAGGAAGAAGAAGTACAACAGAAACAAGAAGTTAAAAATACTAAGAAAAAAAAATTAGTAATAATTATTGTCGTTTTGTTATTAGCCGTAGCTGTTGGATCAAAAATAATAAACAAACATCTAAAAAACAAAAAGACTGAAGAGATTAAAGCAATAGCTGAATCTACAGATAGTAACCAAACTTCGAAAGAAGCATCTCAGAAAATAGACGAACAAAATACTGAAAATAGTGATGATAAAGCTAATTTCAACAAAGATCTTGATATTAAAAATGATGATAAAATGACATTTACTTTTTACAACAAACTAAAAAATGAGACTGTTGAAGTAGATGCTGTTCCTTCTAGTGAAAGAGCCCAATATAAGTATACATATATTTTCCAAGTAGCTTCTTTCAGAAATATGAATGAAACAAAATATTATACTCAAAAAATGGAAAGTGTTGGCTTAAAACCAAAATTTGAAGAAGTTGGCAATTGGATAAGAATGTATATAGGACCATATGATAGTCAAAGAGCTATGGCTCCAGATATTATAAAATTACAAAAAATTGGCATTAACATGGGCTTCACTAGAGAAATAAACAAGGTCAAAATAGAGCCTGAAGATCAGAAAAAAAATGATGACTCAAAAGAGAATGCCAATAATAAAAAAGACAACAAAGATAAAGCTAACTAAAAATTATTCTTCAAATCTCTCAACTTAATAAACATTTCTTGACCCAACTTATAATTAGGTAAAGCATCACTTAGCTTATTATCACTTAAAGATCTAATAAATATATTAAATTTACTTTCCTCAGAAAGAGTTACTATGGGTTTCCGATCTGCCACAAGAGGAACTACTGTTTCTTTGTAATGCAAAAAAGCTTCATCATCAGGCAAAATACTTAATGCAAAAGCTAAGTTTCCTTCCCAATAATCATGTGCTGGATATAACCTTATATCTCCATCAAGCTTACTTAATTTGGATATAGAGTGATAAAGATCTTTAACATTTGCTGTCGTCGCTTGAACTCCGCCAACTCCAGCATTGAATAATGTGTCTCCACAAAATAAAGCTTTCTCATCCTCGAACAAATAACAAACATGATCTGCTATATGTCCAGGTGTATAGAAAACTTTAATTTTACAAAATACTAAATCAAGATTATCACCTTCTTTCACATAAACATCTGGCTTAAACCTATCATTATCCTCAAAAGCATAAACTTTAGCTGAAGAAAATTCTTCTAGAAGTTTATTTACTCCAGCTATATGGTCACCATGTTTATGAGTTACTAAAATAGCTTTTAATTGTAATTTTTTGCTATTTAAAAAATCACTATATATATCAGCTCTTAATGGGTCTACAACAATAGCATTTACATCATCATAAATAACATACTGATAATTTCTTAAGCTATTATCTAAGAACCACCTTTTAATTTGCATCATTCTCTTCCTGATCGCTATAAACTAGTTTTGAAACAGATAAATCTATACCCGATGCTCCACCATTCTTTATAAAAAACTTACATAAGATATGATTATATTTTTCTCTTTGCTGAACGCTCATTTTTTCAACAACGTTTTTTTCTATATACTCGTTTGTATCTTTAAAAATATCTTTCTCAGACTTAATCATTGCCAACTCTAACAATACTAACATACTATCTATATTAGTATTTTCATCATTACAAACCTTACTAAATACTCTAGATAAGTTAGTACTAAACGCTGTTACATAAATATACAAAGCTGATGGATTCACATTTTCAGATCGTATAAGTTTTTTCAAAACCTTTTCTGCGCTTTTAAGTTCATCAAACTTTAATAGCTTACTAGCATATGCTATTTCAACATCATCACTTAACTGATCAAAATCATTATATGTTTTTTTAAGATCACTTAAATTTGTAGCCCCAGTTAATGTAAGAATAGCTAAGTCTTTTCTCACTTCATCTTCGATGATATCTGAATATCTATCTAATAGTTTAAAAGCAAATTCCGAATCTTGTTTAGCTATAGCAATTTTCACAGCAAGTGAAACAATCTCTTTTTTAAACTCTTTTCTTTTCTCATTTAAAAGAAGACCATTTATACCCAGCGTTGCTTCGTGATACTGATGTCTTAAAGCTTGCGTATAAATTAAAAAATACCTATATATAAAACTTTTAGGATCTAATTTAATTACCTCTTTTTCTAAGTCCTCTGCCTTCTCAGCTTCTGCTATTAACTTTAATTTAGCAAAAGTTATATACTCTTGTAGATCTTTAGGAACAGTCTTCTTTAATTTTGAAAGATTTATATTTAAGATCTTATCTTTGTTACCTAAAGATACTCCAGAAATTATATCGGCAAACTTTTGCTCCTTATTTGCTGAAAAAAGACCTAAAAACCACTTCCCTAAAGCTATAGGAATATTTACTAAAACACATACAAGCCTATATGCAAAGAAAAGTAAAAATATTAATACTAGTATTGATAAGCTAAAAAACACAAGATTCAATTTAATTACTTTTCCAGCAACCACTATCATCACATAGCCGTCGTATTTTGAAACTAATAAGCCCAAAACAGTCGCTAAAGCTATTATTACTATAAATTTAAAAATCTTTAGCATCTTATTTTCCCTTAACACTATTAGAGTTTTGCCTAGCTTCTGATATTAACTGATTTTGTTCTTTTGTTAATTTATCAATCAACTTATCAATTTCATCACTTAAACTTCCAGACTGTTGAGTATGTAATTTCTCAATCTCGGATATTACCTGCTTTGCTTTATCATCTTGAACAAAATAAATTTTTAGAATATTTAATAAATTATCTTTTGCCTGTTTAATAAATGTTTCATCATTTATGTATAATGCATTCTGTAAATTTATAAGAGTCATGTATAAAGTATCTGATATATATTGCTGAGATTCTTTCGTTGCTATTAATTTCTGATCCTTTGATATATCTTGAATTTCAACCATTGAGCCTAAATAGCCAAGCAATTTACTCTTATCATCACTACTATTCTGAGTTTTAGGTTCAGTTGCATTTTCAGGAGTAACTAAGGTTAAACCCGCAATTTGTCCTTCAATAGCTATAAAACTTCTAATCACATCTGTCGATGTAGTATGATTTTTTAAAGCATTTCTCACACTTATTTGCTCTGATGCACTTATTTCTACTGTTGGTACAGATTGAAGCTTTTGAAAAGCTACATTAATTAAACTATTAGCCCTAACTGTATCATTTGAAAATAAAGCGACATCTTTTGCTAAAGTTAAATAATCTATAGCAGATTGTATATTTATTATAGATAAATCTGTATAAACACCCCTAGTCGGTGAAGTAACTTGAGCATTTATATATTCTATTTGCTTTTGTAATGCTGCAATGCTTTGCGATTGAGCTTGATTTTGATCATTTAAACTAGCTATAACCTGACTTCTAGAGGACTCCATCACTTCCAATCCCTTCTGAAGTCCTTCAATTTTAGAATTATTATTAATTTGTTGTTCTAATTCTTGATTTTGAGTAAGTTTAGTATTTTTAAAATTTAAGTATGTAAATCCACTACCAGCTAAAGCCGCTAATGAAATAATTAATGATAAGCTAGTAATAGCCTTACTTTTTTTCTGTTTTATATCTTTATTTGGATTATTAATTTCATTACCCGACATATATTAATTCCTTTCAAAAAACTTCTTAATAACATCACATATGCTTTGATTATCGACTTTTTCTAAAAATAAAGTCTTTTTAAAGCCCTCTGCTGTTACACATTCTAGCATTTTTGTGCTTGTTATTGTAACTATAGAATTTATAGGTTTTGAATTTATAGGAAAAATTGTATTTAAAGCATTAAACACATCTAGACTTGTCGTAACTATTATTTTAGGAGGTCTATCATGAAAATAATGATTATATTTTTCTAATAATTGCTCTGGATTCTCAAAGTCTCGCTTATATGTTTTAATTTTTTTGCACTCGACATCTTTTGAGAGAGCTTTCTCTAAAAAGTCATTTCCACCTTCTCCACTAACTAAAGCTATCTTTTTGCCATCAAATCCATTTATTGATAAAAGATCATATAGCGCTTCAGAATTATATTTTTCTGGATAGTTAACTAAGAGATTCTTTCCTAAAAGAATCTTTGCTGTACTCTCTCCTATCGCCCATATTTTAATATTATTAAGAACATCTTCATCATATATTTTAAAAAATCCTTGTACCGCATACTTACTAGTAAAAATAATATCTGTAAAGTCTCCTTTATCAAAAGAAAAATCTAAATAATCAATTGAAACTGTGGGTAATATTACAGAGCTAATATTATGCTCAATTAAAATATTTCTTAAAACTTTTGCATCTTTTTCTGGACGACAAATCAGTATATCTGCCACTTTGACCATTTTAATTATATTTATTAGCTGTCACATATATAAAGTCTAACATTGATTTAAGCCCATTGGCTCTTGTAGCACTTAAATTATTACTAAAACCTATTTCTGATATAAAGCTGATATTAGACTCTACTATATCTTTAGGCCTAGCATCATTATAGACCCTTAATAAAAGTCCAATAAGCCCCGATACAATCAAAGCATCACTTGTTGCTATAAAATGAAGCCTTCCTTCATTATATTCATAGTCAAACCAAACTTGTGATTGGCAGCCTTTTACTATATTTTCAGGAATTTTTTTATCTTCTGGAAAAATAGGCAGCTGTTTACCTAAAGAAATAACATAATCATACTTATCTTCCCAGTCTTCAAAAAAAGACAATTCCTCAACAACTTCTTGCTGTCTTATCTCAACGTCATTAGCCATTTTGAAGCACCTAACTTTAGAATTTAATTAATTTAAAATGATAACATAATTAGTTAGAAGTGGAAAATGCTAAAAAATATATTGACTTCATATTTTTGCATAGTTATCATAGCAAATAGAAGTTCCCCGATAGCTCAGTCGGTAGAGCAGTTGACTGTTAATCAATTGGTCGGCGGTTCAAGTCCGTCTCGGGGAGCCAGATAGAAATTTGATATGCATTTATTGATTTCATAAGGGTTTATAACCCTTACAAGTTACACTTAGGACTGCCTTGCAGTTTCACATTTTCTCCTCATTTCTTATCTCATATTGTGGATTGCCAGGTAGCCCTAAGTGTATCTATAGCATTTATAAATTTTTCTTATAAGCCTTATTATTTATTTAAATGTTCTTTTAATATTTCTTGCTGTAAAATTTTTCTATAAAAAATTCTGGGAGTTAACTTATGATTTTCTTAATATTTCTCTTTTCACTTATATGCTTGATTTCTGCTACAACTAAAAAGTATAAATTAGCATTAACATTTTTCATTATTTCACTAACTCTTCTACTTATAGTCTTTATTCCTCACACTATAAGATATATAAACATACAGCTATAAGGAATGAACTCATGAAAGTCAGTAGAAAAATTTTAAATACTTTAGATTCTATAGCAATAATAGGATTAACTATCGTTCTTTGCATGGCCTTTTATTATCAATTTTTTTTAAATGAGTTACCATGTGCTTTATGTGTGTTTCAAAGAATTGCTCTTTGTTTATTAACATTCGGGCTTATTCTAAATCTTACCCACGGAAATCAATCAAAGCATTATTTTTTTGTAATACTTGTTGCTGTATTAAATGCGAGCATGGCCATCACTCAAATACTACTTCATATTGTTCCAGGCACTGGGAATTATGGAGATGCTTTTCTATCTCTACATATGTATACATGGAATTTCATAATAAGCGCAGTATTTATAATATATTCAGCAGTTGCGGGATTGTTTAGCCCAAATGAGAAAATAGATATTAAAGTTCCTCTTATATGTAAAATAGTAGTTACTTTAATAATCATATTAACTTTAGCTAACACAATTAGTGTTTTTATTGAGTGTGGACCTCATCTTTGTCCCTCTGATCCTGAAAATTATTGGCTTTTAACAAAAAAATTATAAAAATAACAATATTTATCTCATAAGGTGTTGACTCAATGTCATAATTTGCTACAATACCCGTCACCAGTTCCCCGATAGCTCAGTCGGTAGAGCAGTTGACTGTTAATCAATTGGTCGGCGGTTCAAGTCCGTCTCGGGGAGCCAAAAATTTCATTCTCATATTTCATACTTCTAAAAGAATATGATTTCAGGCAGTTTTTATACTGAATAACTCCTTAGTTTTTCATAATCTCCTCAACTTCACTGTCTGGAATCATTTTTGTTATTTGATAATCTTTTTTTTTGCTATAATTTAGCAACATTAAGAACTATTAGAAATAATTTCATGAAAGCCTCTCAAGCACTTATAGCTACAACAAAAGAACTTCCTAAAGAAGCAGTTCTTATTAGCCATCAATATATGCTAAAAGCTGGTTTAATAAAAAAACTAGCTTCAGGAGTCTATACTTGGCTACCTATGGGTTTAAAAGTACTACAAAAAGTACAGAATATCGTTCGTGAAGAAATGAATAAGTCAGGGGCAAGCGAGCTTCTTTTACCAAGCATACTTCCATCAGAGCTATTACAAGAAACGCATAGATGGGATAAGTTTGGCCCAGAGCTTTTAAAACTAAAAGATAGGCATGATAGAGATTTCTGCTACGGACCGACTCATGAAGAGCCTATTGTTGATATGGCTAGAAGTGTTATAAAAAGCTATAAGCAACTTCCATTAAACCTTTATCAAATACAAACTAAGTTTAGAGATGAGATCCGCCCAAGATTTGGAGTTATGAGAGCAAGAGAATTTATTATGAAAGACTCATACTCTTTCCATGAGAATTCTGAGTGTTTGCACAATACATATCAAATAATGTATGAAACTTATTCAAATATCCTTAATAAAATAGGCTTAAAATACCGTCCGGTTAAAGCAGATACTGGTGCTATCGGTGGAGATAATAGTCATGAGTTTCAGGTATTGGCAAATGCTGGTGAAGACATCATATGCTATAGCAATGGAAGTGATTATGCAGCAAATATTGAGCTTGCTACTTATGCTAGACCAGATTTAAACTCAAGAGCCAATTCTAATAATATTATTGAGAAAATTTACACTCCAAATATGAAGACTATCGAAAAGCTTTGTAACGAAATGAAGCTTGATGTCAAAAAATCAATAAAAACGATGGTCATAAAAGATAAAGATAGTAATTTCTTTGCTTTAATTATTCGTGGAGATCATGAACTAAATGAAACAAAGATAAATAAGCTTCCTCAAATATCAGCACCATATACAATGGCAACTCGTGAAGAGATTTTTTCTCTTTTTAATGCCAATCCAGGTTCACTAGGAATTATTAACTGCCCTATCCCAATCATAGCTGATTATAGCGCTATGATGATTACTGATATTTGCTGTGGTGCTAATGAAGATGACTATCACTATATGAATGTAAATTGGGATAGAGATGTTAAGGATTATGAAATTTCTGATATTAGAAATATAGTTGAAGGCGATGTTTCTCCTGATAATAAAGGCTCCTTACAATTAACTAATGGAATAGAGGTTGGACACATCTTTGAACTTGAAGACGTATATTCAAAACCTATGAAAGCTGAAATTATAGGGCCTGATGGAAAAAGCAAACCAATACTAATGGGGTGCTATGGTTTTGGTGTAAGCCGTGTAGTTGCTGCTGCTATTGAGCAATCTCATGACGAGAATGGGATAATCTGGCCAGAAGCTATAGCACCATATCAAGTTGCTATATTACCTATAAACTATACAAAATCTGATGAAGTAAAAAAAGTAGCTGATGAACTGTATGCTGACTTAGTATCACAAGGTATAGAAGTACTATTAGATGATAGAGGTGCCAGACCAGGAGTGATGTTTGCAGATGCAGATTTAATAGGCATATCTCATCACGTGATAATTGGTGACAGATTATTAGAGCAAGGTTTAATTGAATATAAGAACCGCAAGACTCAAGAAAAACAAGAAATCACGATTCAAGAGCTAATCAAAACTATAACTTCCTAGAGTATTTCCTAAAACTTTTAATAATTTCATATAATAGTGCTGTACTTATAACAAAGTGTATAACTTTTAACCATGCAGGTTTATAAACAATTGGTTCACCAGAGATGATGCTTGGAATAAAGGAATTTAAAATTACCTCCAAACAATTTCCGATTCCTTTCCATGTATATAAATTCTCATGAAGTGCAAAATTAGTACTTATAGCTATATATCCAACATATAACATAAAATTAAATATAAAAAAGAGCGCTAGGGCTTTGAAAGGATTCGTTCCATAGCTACTAATTGTTTTTTCAAAAAACAAAATAAGTTTATTTAAAAAGTCTTTACCACACCAACTCAAACTCTGATAATGATATTCACACTCTTTCTTATAAATATTTATAGCATTAATAGCATCATTTTTCTTTTGGTATTCATTTTTAATAATTCGATATGTTTCTTGTAGCTCATGTTTTTTATCTTTCAGATAATCTCTAGAGCTATCCTTAACTTTGCTGTCAAAGTCCTTATAGAAAAAGTTCAAATTTCCTTTATCACGTAAATTTATAGTGGATAGGTTTATGCCTTTTAGAAATTCTGCTTCTCTAAAAACCACCATGTCATGGAATGTTGTATATGTAAAATCTGGCTCATTCTCAAATTTTGTTTCATCAAAAATACAAGTATCTAAAAATTTTGTTTCTTTAAATGAAACCTCTACAAAGGTTGATTCAGTAAAATCAACCACCTCAGAAAACTCTGAATAATTAAAGAGAACTTTATTATATTCTTTATTAGCAAAATTGACTTTTTGATTAAATTTACAATTAGATAAATCTAGGAAATCCATATATTTATTATTAATTAATGTTTCATAACCATCAAATTCACCAATAACCCTTGTATGTTGAAAGAATTCATTCTGCGACATACAAAATCTCTCAGTTATTTTCTCAAAATAAGAGACTGATATTCCATAAAATTGTGAATGTTCAATAGTTACATAATTAACTTTAGGTATATTAAGATGCAAATTCGTAAGAAAAATAGACTCTTCAATATAAAAACTTTCTATTAATCTATTTTCATTCAGACTTATTAAATTTAAAATACAGCTCCTAAAACAGCATTTTTTAATATAAACCCTCTTTCTATCAGCATGGTATTCTTTTTTTTCATTTACACTAAGATGAAGTCCATTTATAAATATTGTACCTAAAAACTCAATACCTATAATATCCAAACCTAATAAGCCTAATTCCTTTTTTAATATACAGTTACTTATTGATATATTTCGCGGCAGATTATTGTCTGTTAAATAAATATCAGATAAAACTATACAGTTGTAAAAATTGATATTATCTTTAAAAGAATGCTCATCAATTAATTTCATTTTTTTTCGTGGAAAGAGACCTAATGTTTTAAGATTGTTTTTTAACTTGTCACAAGTTAACAATACCTCTTCATTAAAAACATCAGAAAATAGTGTTTCTCCATTACTAAATTCAAATACTATTTTATTGCGACTATTATTATCTTCATATCTTACATCGATCAAATGTAAAGGGATTTCTTTATTTTTTATATCAACTTAAACTTATATTTACTAAATATAATTATGCCAAAAACTACAGCTAGCACCCAACCAAAGTTTATAGTCTATATTTTAATACATATGATTTATACAATCCAAATAGTCAATTTTCTTACATAATAAATCTCTGTTTATATTGTCATTAAAAGCAACTGTAATATATAATCAAAATTACCTAATTTTTGAATTATTTTAAAATGATAAAAGCAAAACCATATTTAGATACTACTCCATTTGTATATGGAAAAATGGCTACAATGGCCGCTCAACACAATGCTGTTAGCTTTACCCAAGGTGCTCCTGATTTTGATACCCCTGAATGGTTTATTGATAAAACAACTTATTATATGAAAAAAGGGTTTAACCAATATGCACCTATCCCAGGAGCTCCTAAGTTACGCCAAGCCATAAAAGAAAAAGTTAAAATTTGTTATGATACAGATGTCGATGTTGATAACATCATAATAACTTCAGGTGCTGGAGAAGCCATATATGCTGTTTTAACTTCATATATTGAAAAAGGAGATGAAGTTATATTCTTTGATCCAACTTATGATCCATATAATAGTGTCACTCTTATGAACCAAGGTATTCCTGTAAGATTAAAACTTCAAGAAAATGGTAAAATAGATGTAAAAGCTATTGCCAATGCTATTACAGATAGAACTAAGGTAATTATTCTAAACTCTCCTCATAATCCTATGGGTACTGTTATTTCTAAAGAAGAGTATCAAGAGATCGCTAAAATTATAAAAGGCAAAGATATCCTATTATTTGCTGATGAGGTATATGAACATATATATGCTGGTGATAAATTCACTAGTGCTTTAGAAATTCCTGAATTACGTGATCAACTTGTAGTATTTCAATCTCTTGGTAAAACATTTAATTTGACAGGATGGCGCATTGGAATCTGTATTGCTCCTAAAGCTGTTATTGAATATGTTATAGTAGTAAAGCAAGTCAGCTCATTTTCCCCATCACATCCAATGCAGCTAGCTTTAGCAGATGGTATTGTAGAACATCCAGAATACTATTTAAATTTAAATAAAATTTATAAAAAGCAAAATGCTTTACTTAGAGAAAAATTAAAAAACTCTCGATTCAAATTATTAGCATGGGAAGGCTCTCCTTTCCAAATGCTTGATTATAGAAACATCTCAAATGAGAATGATATGGAGTTTTGTACTCGCTTAATTAAAGAGTATGGCGTTGGACTAATTCCTTGCTCTTCTTTCTATGAAAAACCTGAACATGGCTTATTAAGATTATGCTTTGCTAAAAAGGATGACGCTATCATTAAAGGGGCTGAGATACTATGCAAAATTTAAAAGTAGCCGTAATTCAAAGTGATATCGTTTGGGAGAATAAACAGCAGAACTATGAGAATTTTGCTGAAAAGATTAACTCTTTAGAAAATGATGTTGATTTAATAGTGTTACCAGAAATGTTCAGTACTGGATTCATTATGAATCCAACAACATCTCCAAGTAATCAAGAAGATGTAATAGAGTGGATGTACTCTCAAGTTAAAGGTAAAAATACTGCTATCGTTGGTAGTGCTGCTACATTTACTGATTCTTCTAAAATAGCAAATAGACTATATTTTGTAACTTCAAATAAACAAGTATTCACTTACGATAAAAACCATTTATTTGTCCATGCTGGAGAAGATAAAAAATATATCGGAGGAAATAAGCGAGAAATCATAGAATATAAAGGCTTTAAAATACTTTTAACTGTATGTTTTGATTTAAGATTTCCTGTATTCAACTGCAATAAAAGTGAATATGACATATTAATAAATGTTGCTTGTTGGCCAGAATCCCGTCGTAAGCATTGGAAAGCTCTTTTAGCAGCTAGGGCAATAGAAAACCAAGCATTTGTTATCGCTTGTAATAGAGTTGGTGAGGATCCAAATCTTAAGTATTCTGGAGATAGTATGATTATTGACTTTAACGGAGATATCTTACGTCACGAAGAGTATAAAGAATCTATATTAAAAGCTACTCTGAATAAAGATACTCAAAAAGAACATAGACAAAAATTCAACTTTTTAGCATCTCAAGATAACTTTACTCTTCACCTCTGATAACTTGGGAAAGCTTCTGTAAAACAGCATTAACAAATAAATACCCTTTCTCAGTTCCCATATTATATGCTAGCTGAACATATTCCTTTATAATAATCTGATATGGATTCTCTAAGCACTCCATGAGTTCTGCAACTCCGACTTTTAAAACAGCTAAATCGACATAATTTATTGAATCAGTGCCTTCATTTGCACTTTCCTCAATATACTTATCTATATCAGCTTCATGATTATTTACTGTATCAATCAATCTATAAAAAAAGTCCCAGTCAGTCTCATGTCTATCTGCATTATCTGAATAAAACTGTACTTTTAACTCATCATATGATGTTTCTGCTATTTTTCTTTGATAAAGTGCTTGAACTGCATATAGTCTTGCATTATTTCTAGCTCTTGCTGTAGTTTTCATTTTGCACCTTTTAGATTTTCTACTAAAGTGGCTTTTCCCACTTATTTATTATACTATTAAAATGTTTAGGCTAACATTATACATATAAAAGCTAATTATGCACAGATGGTGGAAAGAAATTGATCTAAAAGACATGAATAATACCCAATGGGAATCCATATGTGATCGTTGTGGATTATGCTGTCTGAATAAGTTACAAGATGAAGATACTGATGAAGTTCATTACACACGTGTTAGCTGCAAATTACTAGATATTTCTAACTGTCAATGTGCTATGTATAGCGAAAGAAAGAAGCTAGTAAAAGATTGTATACAACTAACCTATAAGCAGTTAAAAAATCACGCTCATAAATGGCTTCCCGAAACCTGTGGGTACAAAAGGCTTTTTGAAGAAAAGGAGTTACCTGAGTGGCACCATTTAATAACTGGCTCTACTGATAAAATGCATAAATTAAAGAAATCAGCTAAGCATATTGCCATTTCTGAATATGAAGTTGGGGAAGATGAATATTTAGATGATTTTATTATAAGACTTTAAAATCTATTTTCTTTGATAAGTCTTATATTTATTTTTAAACCTAATTGAAAGGTATTGCCAAAAACTTATCCTTGATGGGTAATATTTATTTACTTGTTTAATTCTTTTTAACGCTTTAAAAATAAATAACGGATCAAGTGTTGCGATTAATGCTCTAGCTAGTGGTAAAGACGTTCTTTTTATAGTTTTGCGTTTAAATCCTATAGTGTTACTGCCATGCTGCCTATAAAGCATTGTTTGCTCAGGTAAAAATAATATTTTAGCTGAAGGAATCTTTGAAACAGAGAGTACAGCCCAGTAATCATGCATCATTTTCTTTGTATGACTTGGATATTCTTTTGATAAAATAATTTTCCTGGCGCTATTATTGAACATCATTGTACAACCAGTAGCATTATTACCTAATACTACATAATTATAATAGTTATTCTCATAAGGATCTATATTACTAGAAGCTATAAAAGATTGATTAATCTTACTTAAAGAATCATCAACTATAACTAAATCTGTATGACATAAAATTGGGTATTGCTCTGTATTAGAATTTTCCAATAAGATTTTATTTAGAGTATTTGATATTTTATCTTCTAACCAAATATCATCTTGATCACAAAACATATAAAAATCATGATTATTTGATCTTTTCAAAATTTCTAAAAAATTAATCCCTGCATCTCTATATGAAATATCATCATCAAAAAAAACAAATTTAGATGGAAATTTAGAAACATACTCTTTTACAATATTTACAGTATTATCTGAGGAATTATCATCATGAACATAAATTATGAAATTTTGATGGCTTTGATTAAGAAGAGAATCTAGCTGTTCAGCTAAATATTTTTCACCATTATATGTTGCCAAACAGATACCTATTGAAAGTTTCATTTAAAAAATCGTTCCTTTAATGCTAAAATTACTTCCACAAGTATTTTACCCTATAAATTTAAAAATGTTAGGTCTGAAAAAAATATACTGCAATATCATTAAATTATCTGAACATACTTGCATAGCAATATTGGCTGTAAATATTTTTTTGCTTTTTATGTCCTACTCACTTTTTGACTTTACAATAAGACTCTTTTTCTTTCAATTTATATTTTCGCTAAACTTTAAAGAAAAAATTAAGATCTTAAAGGAGAATTTCTTTCTCCAAATAATAGTTATGTTATTTTTAATATTTTGTATCAGTAACACTTACAGTATGTATTACATTGGTTTTCACAAAAGTTTTTTTGTAGCTTTTGCGTATATAATCACAATATGGAACACTTTTTATTTGTTATATAAAAACCCTATTTATATAAAACATCTTATAACAGCATTTATCTTTTCATCTGTTATATTAGCAACATTTACTATGATAATGTATTTCGTTTTAGGATACGATGGATCATATACATATATGACATCTCATATTGTATATACCATTAAATATATAGTTGCTATAACTTGCTCTATATCATCTATAATTCTTATCAATCTTTTCATAAAAAGTAAAAATAAGTTTTTTATATTTTTGGCAATATATTTAATAGCTATTGAACTTTGTTTCAACCAAAGTAGAACTGGCTATGTACTTGAATTCATTCTGATTTCTTATTATGCATTTGCTTTAATAAGAAGACATAATAGTTTTAAGACTGTAATTCTTATTGTAATTACATTTATTACAATTTTCAGCTCTATTTATACACTATCTCCACCTTTTAAAAATGGAATAGATTATGCGATATCAGATAGCATCAAGTTTTTTAAAAATACAAGTGATCAAGCCTCTGGATCATCAGGGATAAGGTTGAGTGTCTATTATGTCACAATAAAAATAATTGAAAATGATCCTTCTTTTCTTATTATGGGGTGTGGATTAAAACCTGTCCAAAAATGTGTAGAAGAGCAAACCAGTAAGATAAAAGATATGGATGAAAGTAAAACTTATATGTTTACTACTACTGAAAACCAATATATACAAGGTCTTTATCAATACGGACTACTTGGAATGATTATAGTTTTTACACTGCTTCTTTCCGCTTTCATGCAGAAAAAAGAACTTCCAAAGACAATGTCTAAATCACTTGCTCTTATTATTATTGGATACAGTATAGTATTTATCTTTAATAATTGGTTTGAGGTTCCAACATTAAAAGAAATTTTCTTTTTCATGATTACCATTATAATTTCTTCGAAATATATCAAAAAAGTTGATAAAAGCAATAATCTAAGTTAACTCCCTAATAATATCATTTATATTATCTTGATTAAGCTTTTTATAAAGTAGCTCAATATTCTCCAACAACTTTTCTTCTTTAATTTCATTTATAGAAATTTCATTTAATTTTGATATTATTTCTTCAGAGAATCTTTTCTTAACAATAGTTGCTGGATTACCAACAACTATTGAATACGGAGGAATATCTTTTGCAACAACTGATCCAGCACCAATAACACTACCTTTACCAATAGTAACTCCAGATAGAATCACAACATCTAAGCCTATCCATACATCATCTTCAATAACTATTTGACCTTTTGTCCACGCTTCAGTCTTCTTTTTCTCTAGCATTACTTTAAAAGGATAGGTTGATAAGGTATCAAGGAAATGATTACCTCCTAAAACAAACTTCACACCATCTGCTATTGAACAAAAAGACCCTATACTTAAAGACTCATCTTGATGTCCCCAGTGATATACAATTATACTACCATAGGAATAGTTTCCTATTTTCACTTTAGAAAGTATATTAAGATCATATTTTGGTATAGTTTCTATAGAAATAAAGTTATATCTGTTTTTATTCTTCCATTTTAACTTAAATTCTTTCTTCTTCTGCTTATCTTTCCATTTATTTACAATTTTTCTTATCATAAATAAAACTCTATAGTTTCTTTAAACATTTTCTCAAAATCTTGAGATGGTTTCCAGCCTAGTTCATTCTGGATTTTACTATTATCTATAGCATATCTCCAATCATGACCTTTCCTATCCTCAACAAATGTAATTAGTTTAGAATGTGGGGCATTCTCTGGTTTATATTCATCCATTAATCTACAAATAGTTTTTACCAAGGTTAAGTTGTCAACCTCATTAATACCACCTATATTATAAACCTCTCCTACTACTCCTTTCTCAACAACTGTTTGAATGGCATCACAATGGTCTTCAACATATAACCAATCTCTAATATTTGAACCATCTCCATAGACTGGTATTGATCTTTGATTAATACAACTATTAATAACTACTGGAATCAATTTTTCAGGATGCTGGTATGGACCATAATTATTTGAACAGTTCGATATCGTCACAGGCAACTTATATGTATGTACATAAGCTCTAGCTATATGATCAGAACCTGCCTTTGAGGCTGAATATGGAGAATTTGGCTCATATGCTTTTGTTTCTGTAAAAGCTGGATCATTTTTAGATAAAGTACCATAAACCTCATCTGTAGATACATGATGAAAGCGGCAGCTATTTCCATCTAGCTTTTTTTCATCTAACCAATATTTTTTTGCTTGATTTAAAAGATTAAAAGTCCCTATAACATTTGTTTCCAAGAATACTTTTGGATTAGCAATAGAATTATCTACATGAGACTCTGCTGCAAAATGTATTATTGTATCAATATCATATTTCTTTAATGTTTCATATACCAAGGTTTCATCACAGATATCCCCTTTCACAAAAATATGATTATATTCATTACTTAAGTTTTTAAGATTTTCAAGATTCCCTGCATAAGTTAATTTATCATAAGAAATTATTTTCACATCACTATATCTAGACAGCATCATACGAACATAGTTGCTTCCAATAAATCCAGCAGCACCTGTTACTAATATATTTTTTGCTTTATAACTCATAATATTATCCTTCTAAAATATCAAAAACTCGATTAACCTCATCAGACCATAATTGCTGTTTAATACCAAAATTCAGCTTTATCTTATTTACATCTAAAGCTGAATTTTGTGGTCTTTGAGCTTTTGTTTTAAATTCTTTTGCTAATATTGGCTGTATTTCTTTTGTTTTTGCTTGTTTATTTTTACTAATAATAAAGCTCGCAAATTGATGCCATGTTGTCATTGGGAAATCTGTATAGTTATATATACCCCAAGCATCAAAGTTTGGATTTTTCTCTATAAAATGACAAATATCTAACATGACTTGAGCAATAGAGTTTGCCGAAGTTGGTGCACCATATTGATCAGATATCACAGTCAACTTTTCATGAGAATTTGATAATTTAAGCATTGTCTTAACAAAGTTATTGCCATGCTCACTAAACACCCAACTAACTCGTAAGATTATATTCTTATACCAGTTTTCTTGAAGTTGCTTTTCACCATCTAACTTAGATGCTCCATAAACATTTATCGGATTTGTAATATCATCTTCTGCATACATACCTGCTTTTGAGCCATCAAATACATAGTCTGTAGATATATGGATAAAAGGTATATTTTTAGCTTTACACTCCGTGGCTAACCAACCGACAGCTTCACTATTTACTATATTAGCAAGTTCTACTTCATCTTCAGCTAATTCAACATTTGTATATGCCGTTGCATTTAATACAAAGTCAACTTCTAAGTTTGAGAAATAGCTTTTTATATTTTGTTTATTTGAAATATCAAGGTCTTGTCTTGATGTTGCTATATATTTAATATTATTTTGCTGACACAAAGCAACTAGGCTTTTACCAACTTGGCCATTAGCTCCAATTATTAGAACTTTCATTTAAAAGTCACCATATTTTGGCAATAAGTCAAAAGCCTTTTTAAACGTTTTAGCTAAATTTATATCTTTGTCAGAAATTGTTAGATTTTCCTTAATAGGCCAAGCTATATCTAAATCAACATCATCCCATTTTATGCAAAGCTCTGCTTTTGGATTATAATAATCTGTACATTTATAAATAAAATCAACACTTTCACTCAACACTAAAAAACCATGGGCAAATCCTGGTGGCACCCACAATTGTCTTCTATTTTCTGCTGACAATAATACGCCAACACTTTTACCAAATGTAGGTGAACCTACGCGAATATCTACAGCAACGTCGAAAACTTCACCATCTAATACAGATACAAGCTTGCCTTGTGTATTTTCTGTTTGATGATGAAGACCCCTTAATACATTCTTTCTTGATCGAGAAAAATTATCTTGGACAAATCTTAATTTAGTACCAATAGCTTCTTGAAATTTTTTTTCAGAGAAACTCTCATAGAAAAAGCCTCTAGAATCACCAAATATTTGTGGCTCAATAATTTTTACATCATCTATCTCTGTATTAATTACCTTCATTTTTAATCAAATCCTTCAAATATTTTCCATATTCTGTTTTTGATAATTTTTCAGCCTGTTCTAAAACCTGCTTATCACTTATAAAACCTTTGCGCCACGCGACCTCTTCAAGACAAGCAATCTTTAATCCTTGTCTTTTCTCTATAGTTGCCACATATTCTGATGCTTCCATTAATGAGTCATGAGTCCCTGCATCTAACCATGCAAAACCACGCCCTAAAAGCTCAACATTTAAACCATTTTCTTTTAAATACATTTCGTTAAGTGTCGTTATCTCAAGCTCACCTCTAGCGGAAGGTTTTACTTGCTTTGCTTTTTTAACAACCGTTTTATCATAAAAATATAAACCTGTAATTGCATAATGCGATTTTGGATTTTGTGGTTTCTCTTCAACTGATATCACTTGCTTATTCTCATCAAACTCAACAATACCATAACGATGTGGATCATTAACATAATAACCAAACACGCACGCCCCACCATTATTATCACATTGCTCCCTCGCCCTTGTTAACATATTTGTCATACCTTGACCATAATAAATATTATCACCCAAAATAAGACATGCAGAATCACCATCTAAGAAATCCTCTCCTAGAAGAAATGCTTGAGCCAGCCCATCTGGTGAGGGCTGAACCTTATAGCTCAATTCTATACCAAACTGAGAACCATCACCTAAAAGCTGCTTAATAAGCGGAATGTCTCTATCTGTAGAAATAACTAATATTTCTCTAATACCTGCTAACATAAGTATAGATAATGGATAATATAATAACGGTTTATCATAAACAGGAAGAAGCTGTTTACTGACACCTAAGGTTAATGGATATAAACGAGTGCCACTACCACCTGCCAATATTATTCCTTTCATAAGTAATTACAAACCTTTCAAAGTTGCTCTTTAATAAGAATATCAAAAAAGCATAAAATACTCTAAAATTATAAATAATTATGTTATTAATTTTTTTCTACCTATGATACAAAAAATTTCTGTGCCTGTAATATGTTACAACTCTTCTGACACAATCTTAGATACTTTAAATAGTATTTTAACTCAAGATTATGATCCCCAAAATATAGAACTTATTATTTCTGATGACTGTTCTACTGATGATACTACTAATATTATAAATGAGTGGTTAACCCAAAATAATGAAGCTTTTGATAGTGTTAATTTTATTAAAAGAGAAAAAAATTTAGGTATTGTCAAAAATATGGATGATGCTTATAGAAACTGTAAATATGATTGGATAAAATTTATCGCTGGGGATGATATTCTCTTAGAAAATTGTATATCAACTTACGTTTCACACATATCTGATAATGTTGATATAATCGCAAGCCAAGCACTTATTGTAGATAAGGATGGAATCTTCTTAAATGAAACTCTTCCTTCTATAGAAAATATAGAAAAATTTAATGAAATGTCTTCAAAAGAACAAATCATCCAAATCTTAAAAAAATACTTTATCATTTCTCCAACCTTTTTTATTTCAAAAAGAACACTAGAAGAAATAAACTTTTTTTCTTTTAATAAACGTCGTTATCTTGAAGATGTTCCATTTTTAATAGAAGCTCTGCTAAAAAATAAAAAATTAAAAATTATTGAAACACCATTAATAAAGCATAGAAGAGGAGGTTTAAGCTCAGCAAAAAAACCAAAATCATTCTATAAAACAAGACGATTTGATTATGAAAAAGAAATACGTTCAGTTTTTTCAGAATATATATTTAGAAAAAACATACCATTTAAAGCTCGAGTTATTTGTTTTAAAAAATATCTAAATATATCTAAAAGATTATTTTTCCAGTTCATAAAATATTATTTACCATAGTTTTTACTATATAATCCTATCACTATAACATCACATATATTTTTGATGTATCAAAAGATCAATACTTCTTTAAATCCTTTTTATGAAAGAATCATCTCTGAATACTTAAATAATGGGTATTCGATTGTTGAAAACTGGCTAGAAAATGATGAAACAGATTTGTTAAGAAAAGAACTAGCCACCTTAAATAAAGAAGATAAATTCAGAAAATCTGCAGTAGGTAATAGACTCTCTGAAACTATAGAGAAGAGCATCAGAGGAGACTTTATCTTTTGGTTAGATGAAACTAAATATGCCAATGCTTTTTTTCTTAAAACAAATGATTTTGTTAATTATTTAAACAAAACATGCTTTGCTGGAATTATTTCAAAAGAGTTTCATTACGCTATCTATCCTACAGGAACTTTTTATAAAAAACATATAGATACTTTCCAAAATGATGATCGAAGAGTTATATCTATTGTTTGTTATTTAAATAAAAACTGGACAATAAATAATGGTGGCGAACTTAAACTTTATTTAAAGGATGGAACTAAAGAAATTTCTCCTACCAATGGAAAAATAATTATATTTGATAGTAAAACAATAGAACATGAAGTTCTTCCCGTATTATCCGGTAAGCGCTTAAGCATTACAGGATGGTTAAAAACAAGTTAAAATACTTTACTAAATTCTTCTGCGTATTTAACTGTTTTATTTTCTAATACCTCTAGCTTATTTGTTATATCAAATACCATAAATACTTCTGCAGGAACATCATATTCACTTAGTATTTTATACTCCTCTGTAGAGTGAAAGCCAAATTTTGGATAATAGTTATGATGACCTAATACAAAAATAGCATCTATTTTATATTCCATAGCCAATTGAATAGCCGATTTGACTAATCTTGTTCCTATTCCTTTATGTTGATACTCTGGCAAAACTGCCATAGGTCCAAGTCCAAATATTTTTATATTATCAACATCATCACATGACATTTCTGAAAGAATTATATGACCAACCACTCTTCCTTCTAACTCTGCCACTAATGAGATAACTCCATGATGCCTAGAATGTAGTAGCCTAACTAACTTTACTTCATCATCACTATCAAAAGCTTGACCAATCACGCCATATATTTCTTCCTGATCTTTAAGCTGTTCTTTTCTTATCATAATATTCATAGCTCAATCACTCTTTAATAACCAAGTCTCTAGTTGAACGTACTTCAATATTTACATGTTCTCCACTAACTTTTATTTTACCAAATACTGCAAATTTGGCTCTAATACCACCATTATATTTTAAATATTTTGCTTTTTGTGGTGCTAAAAAAATAGAGAATCTCGAGTCTTTATTTATTTTAAAAACTATTTTCTTACTATCTTCAATATCAGATATAGAAATACCCGCCGTACCGTATACAACAACATATTTATTTTTTATCTCTTCTAAATATGATCCTAACTCTTCTGCGTTGATAGATTGAATATTCTGTTTTTTATATTCTCTTATCCTTTTCTCTGCCAAAAACTGTCTTTTCTTAGGCATCAAATCTAAGATATTTTCATAATTCAGATCACCATCATTCTCTAGTTTTGATAGTAGATTTATAGACCTTTCTAAATTAGAATTCACAAGAAAATTTAGTTTACTCATATCTTTTTTTGATTCACTATCAAGGAGGCTCTTTATAACATCTTCTTTTATGGCTTGCTCAAAATAAGGGCACAGCTCATCATGCTCCCCCTCTCCATCTACAAACATAAAATATGGATTAGAATTAGCTTTTCGAACTAATTTAACCTTAGCTTTTCCACAGTCCGGACAATAAACATTATTAAAATGTAATTTACTATCATAATCAGATATACTTATAAAACCTTTTTTATATCTTGCGATCTTCAAAATATTTCCTTAAATTCTTTTAAATAAAATATCCGATATAGGATGTTCTAAGTTTTGACCTCTTTTCTCAAACTTTGTCAAAGGACGCCACTCAGGTCTTGGTGCAAATCCTTCATACATATTTTCAAAGCTTTCATCTGCTTCTAAAAGTTTTAATACCTCTTTTGCATATGGTAGCCAGTCACTTGCGAAATGTAAGACTCCCCCTACTTTTATTTTAGACGCAAATAATTCTAGATTCACTTTATTCACAAGCCTTCTTTTATTATGTTTAGTCTTATGCCATGGGTCAGGGAAATATATCTGTATTCCTGATAAACTGCCATCTTTTAAATTGTTTTTAAATACCTCTATAGCATCATGATTCATAATCAACAGATTCGAAATTTTATTCTCTTCAATTTCATGAATAATATTACCTACACCAGCCTTATGAACCTCTATCCCAAAATAATTTTTGCTAGGGCTTTCTAAAGCCATTTGTACAAGGCTGAATCCCATACCAAAACCAATCTCTAGAATAACATCATTATCATTATTGAAGATTTTTTTAAAATTAATTTTATTATTTGCATCATAAAGAAGCATATACTTCTCAGAAAAGTTATCTAGGGCGCTTTGCTGCTTTTTAGTAACTCTTCCAGTTCTTCTAACAAAGCTTTTAACCTGCCTCAAATTCTCTTGCTTTTGCTCAGACATTTATATACATTGAGTACCTAATCTTAATGCTAATATTTTATAGTAATTTCGAACGAGGCTACAGTATAAATATAAAAAATCTGGAGGGACAAATATAATGCTAATTTTTCTATCAATCATAGTTTTGCATATAAGCTGTCTAATACTACCTGGGCCGGATTTTTTTGTAACTATTAGCAACTCAATTAAATATGGATATCGCCATGGCACCATTACTGCTTTAGGCATTGGTCTAGGAATTTTATTAAACAGCTTTATCACTTATTGGCTTGGTTCATTTTTACAACACCAACAACCATGGTTATTTAAAATAATAATCTTAATTGGTGTAAGTTACTTAATATATATTGCGATAAATCTTTTCAAAAATGTATTTTCAAAAGATGATTCTAGCTCAAATTCTAAAACCCATGTAAATAATCTTCAAAACCTTAACAACATTACTAAGAAAAAAGTATTTTTAATGGGAGCATTTACAAATCTTGCGAACGTCAAAGCTATTATATTTTTTAGCTCAATGCTAAGCTTAGTTGAAGAGCTTTCAAACACTGGAATTTTAGCAATCTGGCTAATGATAGCTTTAATAACTGTACTATGGTTTATGATAGTAGCTATATTTTTTGGAAATGATAAGTTAAGAGGTACCTTCTTTAAGCAGCTTAAAAAAATTGAATTTGTTTCTGGATGTTTTATTTCTATTTTTTCGATAATTATTTTAATTGAATTATTTATATCTTAACCAATTAAAATAAAACTTTGCTCCAACCTAACTTATTTCTCAAAGTATCATAATAGTTATATCTTTTAGTATGTAGCACTTTTACTTTCTTCTGAGATTTAGTAATTGTAACTTTTTGTCTAGGTTTTAGTATTATTTCATTTCGCCCATCTATGCTTAATACAGGAGAAGGATCATTATATCTAGTAACAATTATGTCTACCCTACTCTCAGAAGATATAACTAAAGGTCTGCTATTTAATGAATGTGAACAGATAGGAACTATAACGATGCTATTTTGATTTGGATTCAATATAGGTCCACCAGCAGACATAGCATGAGCAGTAGAGCCTGTTGGAGTAGCTATAATTAAACCATCTCCTCTTTGGTCAAATGCAAACCATCCATCTATAAAAACTTTTAAGCCAAACATCCTACCACTGCCAGCAGTAATAGCTATTTCATTTAAGGCTACAGATTTTTCAGGAGATACATTATGTCTATTATCTACAACACTCTTAAGCATAAACATATTAGCACTACTATTTTCACCATTCAAAATAGGTATCAACTCTTTATCTATGCTTTCTTCATCAGAGTTTATTGTAGTTAGAAAACCAAGCTTGCCCTTATTTACGCCTATCACAGGAATGTTATTGTATATAGACATTTTTCTAGAAGCTTGGAGGAAGTTTCCATCGCCTCCTATGATAATTGCAACATCTTTAGTTAGTGCAATTTCTTCTAAAGTCATCACACTTTCTACTTTAATACTTAAATCTTCCGCAGATTCTTTTTCAATTGTTACAATAAAACCAAGTTTTGTCAGTTTATGATATAGACTTTCGATCATTTCACTTACTGTCTTTTTGTAATGTTTTCCAATTATAGCTACTTTCTTAAACGCTAAAGGTTTAGACATTTTTAAACTTGTTATCAAACAATCTTATGTAATCTATGATTATAACAGTAAAAATTATATTAATGAATTTAAAGATTAGTGGATTTCCTACAGAATAGAATATAAAGTTACTAATATAAAGAAAATTAAATCTCTTTGTCTTATGGCAGAAAAGAAATTTTTAACAAGCATTATAATCCCCGTAAAGGAAGAATCTGAAGGTTTAGATATATTATTCTCAAGACTTCTACCAATATTAGATGAATTACCAACTAACTATGAATTGGTTTTTGTAAACGATGGTAGTACAGACAATACTTTAGAGCTACTAATAGAAAAACAAAAATCTATACCTCAAATTAAGATAATTGATTTATCTAGAAACTTTGGTAAAGAGTCAGCTTTATATGCAGGTTTTGCGAACTGTAATGGTGATGCAGCTATATCTATAGATGCGGACCTACAAGATCCTCCAGAGTTAATATTAGAAATGGTACATTATTGGCTAGAAGGATATGAAGTTGTAACAGCTGTAAGAGAAAATAGAGATACTGATTCTTTAATGAAAAAGAGGTCAGCTGGGGTCTTTTATAAATTAATTAACAAAATCAGTGATGATACTAAACTCACTCCAAATGCTGGAGATTATAGATTATTAAATCGTGCTGCTATTAATGCCTTTCTAGAGTTAAAAGAAAAAGTTAGATTTAATAAAGGACTACTTAGCTGGATAGGTTTTAAAGAAAAAATTATCTATCATGCAAGAGAAGATCGTGCCGCAGGCAAAACAAAATGGAATTATTGGAAATTATTTAAATTCTCTATAGATGGAATCACTAGCTTTAGTAAAACACCTTTAGAAGTATGGTCATACTTAGGGGTTATAATTGCCATATCAGGTTTTTTATATGGCTCATTTATCGTCTTTAAGTCTATACTTTTTGGTGTCAATGTCCCAGGATATCCCTCTATAATAACTTTCTTATTATTTTTTAGCGGCCTACAAATGATCGGAATTGGTATGCTAGGTCAATATATAGGAAGAATATTTATTGAAACCAAACAAAGACCTCTATATATAATAAGAAAGATCTATGATGCTAGTGATGAGAAATATAATAATCATCAAAATAATATAGCATAAAACAAATCTATATTTTACACCTTAAAAGCTGCAACTTTTTCGATAACAAAGCAGACAAAACTTAAATATAAAGTTATAATTATCGTTAATTCTCTTTTTAATAAAAACTCACTGGAGCTTTTATGAAACAAACAACTCTTTTACTTATTCTAGATGGATGGGGGTATAGTGAAAGCGACTATTTTAATGCTATCAGAAATGCTAACACTCCAAATTGGGACAGCATATGGGAAACTTATCCCAAAACTTTACTAAATGCTTCTAGTCTAGATGTTGGATTACCAAAGGGACAAATGGGTAACTCTGAGGTTGGGCATGTAAATATTGGATCTGGACGAATAGTTTATCAAGAGCTTACCAAAATAGATAAAGCTATTGAGGATGGCTCTTTTGAAAAAAATGAAGCTCTCTGTAAAGCAATGGATGATGTTGTTAAAAATGGCTCAAACTTACACTTAATGGGTCTACTTTCTCCAGGCGGGGTTCATTCTCACGAAGAGCATATTTTTGCAGCAATAAAGATGGCAAAAGATAAAGGTGTTAAAAGAGTATTTTTGCATGCCTTCTTAGATGGTAGAGACATGCCTCCCAAATCAGCAAAAGAATCTATTGAAAAAGCTGACAAATTACTTCAAAAATTAGATTTAGGGTATATTGCTACAGTATCTGGCAGGTATTATGCTATGGACAGAGATAATCGTTGGTCTCGTGTTGAAATTGCATACGATGCTATAGTAAATGGTAACTCCGAATTTATTTGTGACTCAGCAATCGATGCTTTAGAACAATCATATTTAAGAGATCAAACTGATGAATTTGTAATTCCAACCTGCATAATAAAAAATGATGAATTAGTAAATATAACTGATGGTGATAGTGTTATATTTATGAATTTTAGAGCCGACAGAGCAAGAGAAATAAGTCATGCTTTTGTAGATCCTGAATTCTCTGGTTTTGATAGAGAAAAGCATCTAAACATAAATTTTACTACCCTCACACAATATGATGCGAAATTAAATTGCTCCGTAGCGTTTCCTCCCGAGCAGCCACAAAACACTCTTGGCGAAATACTTGCTAAAAATCACAAGACTCAATTGAGAATTGCTGAAACTGAAAAATATCCACATGTGACATTCTTCTTTAATGGTGGTAAAGAAAATGAATTTGAAGGGGAAGATAGAATTTTAATTCCTTCGCCTAAAGTCGCAACATATGATTTACAACCTGAAATGTCTGCTCCAGAAGTTACAGATAAATTAGTAGGCGCTATTAATAGTGGCAAATATGACTGTATAGTTTGTAATTATGCAAACTCTGATATGGTAGGCCATACTGGAAATTATGAGGCAACTATTAAAGCTATCGAATATTTAGATAAATGTATCGGAAGACTTAAAGATACTATATTAGATAATGGTGGAAATATGTTTATTACAGCAGATCATGGAAATGCTGATATGATGGTTAATCCAAAAACTCACAAACCTCATACAGCACATACCACTAATCTTGTACCATTTGTATATGTAGGTAGTAAAAAAGCTGAAGTAAACTTAGAACATGGAAAGCTTTCAGATATCGCTCCAACAATCTTAACTGTTATGAACTTAGATACCCCTAAGGAAATGACTGGCACTCCAATTTTTAAATTTTCAAAATAGGTAATTTTATGTTAGATGCAAAATATGTAAAAGATAACCTGCAAGAGGTTGCAGAAAAATTAGCTACTCGTGGTTATATACTTGATATAAAAAAATTCCAAAAACTCGAAGAGAAAAGAAAAGTCCTTCAAGAAAAAACTCAAGAGCTTCAAGAACAAAGAAATGCAATTTCTAAGGAAATTGGCAAAAGAAAAGCTAAAGGCAAAGATGCTAGTGATATTTTCAAAAAAGTTGGACAAATTAATGAAGAATTAAAAACTGTAGAGAAGAAGCTAAAAGAGTTATTAGATTCTATCAATGATTTAATGCTTGAAATGCCTAATTTACCTGCAAATGATGTTGCTATTGGTAAAGATGAAAGTGAAAATGTTGAAGTTAGAAAATGGGGAACGCCTCGTCAATTTCATTCAGAAGCTCCTGCTAAAGATCATGCTGACTTAGGTGAAGCTCTAGGAATGATTGATTTTCAGTCTGCTGCAAAAATTACAGGTAGCCGATTTGTTGTTATGAAAAATAAAATAGCTAGATTACATCGTGCGCTAATCCAGTTCATGCTTGATACTCATATAGAAAAACATGGATATGAAGAGCTATATGTACCATACATGGTTAATAATGACAGTTTATATGGAACAGGACAGCTTCCTAAATTTGCTGAAGATTTATTCAAATTACAAGGTGAATTTGAGTATAGTTTAATTCCTACTGCTGAAGTTCCTGTGACAAACTTAGTACGAGATGAAATCTTAGAAACAAGCTCTTTACCTTTACATTATACAGCCCACACTCCTTGTTTTAGAAGTGAAGCAGGTTCTTACGGTAGAGATACTAAAGGTATGATAAGACAACATCAATTTGAAAAGGTTGAGTTAATTCATATTACAACTGCTGAAACTGGAGAGGAATCTTTAGAACTATTAACAAATCATGCTGAAAGAATATTACAAAAACTAGAACTACCATACCGTGTAGTTAAATTATGTACTGGAGATATGGGTTTTAGTGCAAAAAAAACCTATGACTTAGAAGTATGGTTACCATCACAAAATACTTATAGAGAAATTTCTTCTTGTAGTTGGTGTGGTGATTTCCAAGCGCGTAGAATGAAGGCTAGACATAAAAATAAAGATATGAAAAAACCTGAGCTAGTTCACACACTAAATGGTTCCGGACTAGCTGTTGGTAGAACCTTATTAGCTATTATTGAAAACTATCAACAAGAAGATGGTTCAATCATGATACCTCAAGCACTTGTAAAATATATGGGAGGAATATCAGTTATAAAATAGACTGATACTTTAAAATGTTTAAATTAATAATATATTTGAAGCAATTCTTATATAGACTAAAAGCAAAACTATGGTTTAAACCTACAGCATATTGTTTACTTGCTATATTAGGAGTTTCTATATGCTACTTTCTTCAAGAGTTTAAGATATTTAATTTATATCCTAAAAGAGTCACAGCAGAAACAGTTACTACCCTTCTTTCAATAATAAATACTAGCATGTTAGTTGTAGTAACTTTTGCTGTTGGCTCTATGATTTCTGCTTATACTTCTGCAAGCAAATCTGGTACACCACGAGTTCTAACCTTACTACTTCAAGACAATATTTCAAAAAAAGCGACTTCTAGCTTTATTGGAGCTTTTATTTTTGGGATAGTTGCAACAATAGGTGTTAAGTCAAATTCCTTCAACCATTCAGGTATCTTCTTGATTTTTGTTTTAACTATTGGTGTTATTGGTTGGGTAATTTTCACCTTTATCTTATGGATTGATAGCATTGCTAGACTTGGACAAATTAAAATATTACCAATAATAACTGAAAAGCAAGCCAAATCAACAATCGAGAATTATATTAAAAATCCTTACAAAAGTTGTCATATATTAGTTAAAGACAAAATACCTGAAAATGCTATACCTATATATTCTAAAACTTATGGATTTTTAACTGATATAGATTTTGCTGCTTTGAATAAGCTTTGTGAAGATAAGGATACTAATATATATATAGTAAAGAGCATAGGATCTCACTTAACTGTATTAGATAAAATTGCTTATGTAGAAACCACAAAAAATCTTAAAGGTAATGATTTAGATGAACTCTTGAATAGATTCATTCTATCTGATGAAAGAATTTTTTCTAATGACCCTATATTTTGCCTTGAACTTCTAGATGAAATAGCTGGTAAAGCTTTGTCTCCTGGAATTAATGACCCAAGAACAGCTATTTATGTAATAGATTCTTCTACTAGATTAATTGATTACTTACTAAAAAATAATAAAGAAAATAGTGAGATAATCTATAACAAAATCTTTATGACTGAAATCCCATTAGAAAAATTCATCAAAAGCAGTTTTGAATTTATTAGAATTTATGGAAGCAATAATCTTCTAGTTAGTAAGAAATTACAAGCAAGCCTTCTACACATATATCAACAAGCCTCACTAGAGTCAGATAAAAAAATTATTCTAGAATATACAGATAATTGCTATAGCCAGGCCTTAAATGAACTTAAACAAGGTTTTGAACAATTAGAGTTTAAGAATTATAGAAATTCCATTACACCAACCAAATAACTATTTTTATTTCCTTTTGCTCGAACACTGTTAAAATACTTCTGAGAGATGAGGAGATTTAATATGTCGTTTTATTCAATTAGAAATGAACTTCTAGAACATTACAAATCAGAAGTTGAACTTAAATATAAAATGCTGAATGGACTTTTTTTAGGATTACCTCTTGATAAAGAACATTATGCAAATTCAAAACTAGAAGCTTTTTCAAATTTTTGTAAAACTGAATTAGCAAATGGTAAAAACTCAATAGAGATTGTTGAAAATTCATTTTCAGAATTATCTGAAGAGGAAAAGCTTAAAATCTTTATCAAATTTATTCGATTTATAGAAAGACAAATAGTTCTAATAGATGCTCTTGAAGAGGCTGCTTATGCAAAAACACATGATTTAAATGGCGAGTACAGCATAACTAGATTAATAAGAGAAGTTGAACAAAACAAAAAACAAAATACCTTTTCAAAAGAGCTAAAAGAATATAAAGCTCGATTAGTACTTACTGCTCACCCAACACAATTCTATGCAAAACTTGTATTACCTATTATTAATGATCTAAAAAAAGCAATCATCGAGAATGATATAAACAAAGTACGTGATATCTTCTTACAAATGGGAAAAACCAAGTTTAGTAATAAAACTAAACCTTCTCCAGAAAATGAAGCTAAATCTATAATTTGGTATTTAAAATATGTTTTTTACAATACTATACCCAAAGTCCAGCACAAATTAACAGATGATTATACAAACATTGAAATAGGTTTTTGGCCAGGTGGAGATAGAGATGGAAACCCTTTCGTTACAGCTTCAATAACTAAGAATGTTTCATCTCATTTAAGAAAAAGTATTTTTAATTGTTACAATAAAGATTTAAAAAAATTAATTAAAAAGCTTACTTTTGATAAAGTTCATGAAGATCTTGTAAAAATCAGAAAGCGATTAAAAACTGATAAATATAAAACAGTTGAGCAATTTATAAATGCTTTGAATAAAATTAAAGAAACTATAGAAACTCAATACGACTCATTATTTATTAGTAAGCTTAACAACCTTATTTTAAAAGCTAAAATATTTGGTTTTCATTTTGCAAAATTAGATATTCGTCAAAATGCTAAAATACATCACGAATTTTTCACTGAAATATTTAGAAAAAATTATAAGTTAGACTATAGTAAATTAACTAATGATGAGAAGATTGAAGCTTTAATAAAATTATGTAAAGAAAAAACTCTTAATGAATTAAAAATAAGCAGTAGTTTAGCTAAAGAACTAATTGCAACTATTGAGGCTATCCAATCAATACAAGAGCAAAATAGCTATCAAGCTATTGAAAGATATATTATAAGTAATGCCGACTCTACTATTAGTATCTTAGAAGTACTAGCTTTATTTAAATTATTCAATAAAGGCACCAAAAACAAAAAAATAAGAATTGAGGTTGTTCCTTTATTTGAAACAATGGATGATCTAGAAAACTCAACTACTATTATTGATGAGCTGCTTAAAATAAAACTTTATAGAGATAATTTATCTGTTTGGAAAAACACTCAAACTATTATGTTAGGATTTTCTGATGGAACTAAAGATGGTGGCTATTTTATGGCTAATTGGTCTATACTTGAAGCTAAAAAATCGCTTAGCGAATATTTTAAATCCAAAGGAATAAAACCTATCTTCTTTGATGGCAGAGGCGGCCCCCCTTCTCGTGGTGGTGGAGATATGTTCTTGTTTTATAAAGGTTTATCAAATGTAGTTTCAAACCATGATGTACAAGTAACGATTCAGGGGCAAAGCATATCCTCTAAGTTTGGGAACTCAGATACAGCACAATATAACTTAGAACAAATATTAACTTCTGGGTTATACGGTAAACTTAATTTACATAATGCTCAAAAGTTAAACGCTACAGAAAATAAGCTTATAACTGATATAGGTAAACTTTCATTTGATGCTTACTCAAAACTAAAAAACCATCAAAAATTTATGGGTTACTTAACAGAAATAACCCCTTTAAAATATATTAGTGATATGAATATTGGTTCACGCCCTGCCAAAAGAAATTCTGGGCAAGATATAAAATTTGATGATTTACGAGCAATTCCTTATGGTACATCTTGGATGCAGATGAAGCAAAATATTCTTGCCTTCTATGGATTAGGAACTGCTATTGATACGTTAGCGAAAGAAGATCAAACAAACCTAGATATTCTAAAAAGAATATATAATCGTTCATTAATTATTAAAGGTATTTTTGATAATGCTCTGCAAAGCATTGGTCAAACCAATTTTGATTTAACTAAACATATAAGCAAAGATAATGAATATAGCGACTTTTGGAAAGAGCTGCATAATGAATACACTTTAGCCAAAAAATATTTATTTTCTATTACAAATAAAGATGAATCTTTTTTACATCCAAATCCTGTAAAAGAAAAGTCTATTCAAATGAGGGATGATATAACCTTACCTCTTGGAATTTTGCAACAATATGCCCTTAACTGCTTAAGAAACGATCCAAACCACCGTTTTGCAGAACTACTAAAGACTATAATAAAGAAATCTCTAGCCGCAAATATTAATGCAAATCAAAACTCTATATAAGCTTTTTATTCTTATATTCGTGTAATGTTGATAAAATTATTAAAACTCTAAAATTAAAAAGAAAAATCTTGATCAAACGTATACTAAATAATCATATACTTTCAAAATCTTTACTCACCATGTTTGTTCAGGCCTTAGGGCAAGGCTGTGCATTTATTACAGCTATACTTTTAGCTAGAAGTATCTCTATGACAGATTATGGATACTATATATTTGGTATTACTCTTGCAACTATATTAGCAGTAATTGCAACTATGGGGGCTGGTGGTATTTTAGCACGAACTTGGGGAAGATCTGATAAACAAGGCTTTGAAAGAGATCAGGAAACTTTTGAGACACATAACTGGTATTTTAAAAGAGGTTTTACAATAATAATCATCACTATGGCTCTTGCTATCCTATATGGTTATTTTGAAGATAACTTTAATTATATTGAACTCTATGCTTTAGCCTTTGCTATACCTTTCTTTATGGCAAATATTTTACAGTCCTTTTTTGTAGCTAAAAGATTGGTAGTTTTTGCCAACCTTATTCAATTAGGATTACGAATCTTAATGTTAATATCAATCTCAGCTTTCTTAGCTCTAAGTCTTCAAAATGTAACCTCCTTAGTTGCTTCGATGTTTATACTAATGTTTTTTTATATATTCATTATATGGTCAAAGCAAATAGTGAAGTTTAACTTTAAGAGCCTAAAGCCAATAGGAAGTAATATGTCTTTTGCCTTAATGCAATGGGGACTATTATTGCTTTCTCAAGTAGATATATTAATATTAAAAGGTATATCCTCTGCTCAGGATATAGCGATATTTGGTGTCGCATTACAACTAAGTGCTCTAGTAGCTTTTGTTTTAAATGCAGTCAACTCAAACGTACTCTCACATATAGCTGACGATTATAAAAACTGTCCTAGAGAAGAGTTTCAAAAGAGAGTTACATCATATACTAAGATTATATTTTTCTTATCACTCATAGCTATAATTGGGTTACTAATTTTTGGCTACCCAATAACTTTATTGTATGGAAGCAAATATATTCCATCATATTATGTTTTCTGTATATTAATGATAGGCCAATTAATAAATATTTTATCTGGATGTGTTGCTACTATTTTAAATATGGCTGGTTTTGAGAAAAATACTTGCGTGGCTTTTTATATCGCTCTAACTATAAATGTAATTTTAGGTATAATCCTGACAAATTTTTATGGAATATACGGCTTAGCAATAGCATCTTCAATTTCTATGGCATATTGGAATATGCATTTATTGATTGAGGTAATGTTAAAGATTAAAGTAAACCCCACTATTATAAAGGGGCTAAATAGATTTATAAAATAAAATTAAAAACCGCCATTATCTACTGTTTGCTTAGTAGACTGTCCAGCCTTTTCTAAAGTGTTACCTGCAGCATTTCCTACATCTTGAGTTTTATTTTCTGCAGCATTCCCTACATCTGTTGCTGTATCTTTAGTAGCATCCCATGCATCTGTAGTTGTATCTTTTGTAGCATCCCATGCATTTGAACTTGTATCTTTAGTAGCATCCCACGCATCTGAACCTTTATCTTTAGCAACACCCCAAACATTTGATGCCGAGTTTTTAGTAGCTCCCCATGCATTAGATGCTGTATCTTTAGTAGCTCCCCAAACATTTGATGCAGACTCTTTAGTAGCTCCCCATGTATCACTAGCATCTGCATTTACAAACAATGGCAAACTTATAACACAACAAACACCAGCTAATACTAACTTTTTAGTTTTACTCATACTACATACTCCTATTGCTTATATGCTATATATTTTATCATATTACTAATAACTGGATTAAGCTTATTTTTATATAATACTATCTTTCAACATTTTGTATTTTGAATGCTATAATTTAGCAGTAGTGGAATTAAACCTATATAAGATCAATTTTTGAGAGATAGATGTCTACAGATATATCAAAAGAAAATAAAAAAACTGCTAGTTCATGGTTAAGACACATATCAAAACCAGCTAAAAAATGGATAAATTTAACTGTATTAATAAGTTTTACAAGTGGTTTATTATTAATTGGTCAACTATATTTATTAGCACATATTTCTTATGAAGCTTATATTAAACAACACACACTAAATCAGCTTATTAACTATTTTATAGGAATAATAATTATTGTTATTTTAAGAGCTATACTTAGTTGGGCTAAGGAGATTGTAAGTTATAAAGCTGCTTCAATAGTGAAAAAGCAACTTAGAGAAGACCTTATAGAACATATAAATAAATTAGGTCCAATAAAAATATCTAAAATGTCTAGTGCTGAGCTTACGAGTACTGTCATGGAACAAGTTGAAGGATTAACAGGATTTTTAACAAAATTTTTACCACAAATAACCCTTTCTGGACTTATGCCGTTAGCTATCTTAGTTTTCATTTTTCCTCAAAGTATAGTCTGTGGTGTAATACTATTAATATGTGCTCCTTTAATTCCTTTATTTATGATAATTGTTGGTTTAGGTGCAGAGTCAGAAAGCCAAAAACATTTTAAAACCCTGGCTAGAATGAGCAGCACTTTTCTAGATACTTTGAGAGGATTAACAACTTTAAAACTTTTTGGAAAAAGTAAATCACAAAGCCAAAAAATATTCGAAGCTTCTGATGTATATCGTATAAGAACCATGAAAGTTCTAAGAATTGCTTTTTTATCTTCAGGCATCTTAGAAATGTTCTCTGCAGCCTCTATTGCTATTGTTGCAGTATATTTAGGTATGGGATTCATTAATGCTGGAGAAAATAATAATATTTGGTGGGCTCTGAATAACATGACGCTACAAGGAGCTTTATTTATATTACTATTAGCTCCAGAGTTTTTTATGCCTCTTAGAGAACTTAGCACTCACTATCATGCGAAAGCAGAAGCTATAGGTGCAGCTCTAGAAATTGCAAAAGTCTTTGAAATAACAGCTATGGATAATAATAAAAAAACTCCCATAGCAGATTCTATTAATAAAATTACCATAAAAGATTTAGAGGTTATGTATGATGATAAAACTGCCCTAGACAAAATCAGCATATCAATAAAAGATAAAGAAAAAGTCGCTATCGTTGGTGCAAGTGGTGCTGGCAAAACAACATTAATAAATACAATCCTTGGATTTATAGATTATGAAGGATCAATTAATATTAATGATAAACAAGAGCTAAGAGAGATAGATGAAAAATCTTGGCTAAAAAATATTTCTTGGCTTGGACAAAATGCGACTTTATTTAAAGGTTCTATAAAAGATAACTTACTAATAGCAAATAAAAATGCCTCTGATGAAGACCTAAATAGCGCTTTAGAAAAAGCTAACCTTCTAGCTTTTATAAACTCTTTGCCTTTAGGAATAAATACTGAAATTGGAGAGCAAAATATAGGTTTATCAGGAGGGCAAGCTCAAAGACTAGCCTTAGCTAGAGCATATTTAAAACAACATCAATTACTTATATTAGATGAGCCAACAGCTAGTCTTGATAAAGAAAGTGAAGGAAAAATTATTAACTCTTTAAAAGATTCTTGGCAAGAGAAAACTGTGATAATCCTGACTCATAAATTAAGCTTCTTAAATTGTGTTGATAATATTATCGTGCTCGATGAAGGAAAGATTATACAACAAGGATCATTTAATGATCTTGTAAATGATCAAGATGGAGCATTTTATGGTTTTTATAAAAATGAGGTGACCGAATGAAAAACCTTTTACCTTTTATAAAACTTTTCAGAAATCAGTCTCAGTGGATGTTATTTGGGACATTGCTTGCTTGGTCAGCTATACTGATGGGGATTGGACTGATGTCTCTATCTGGCTGGTTTATTTCATACACAGGCTATTTAGCAACTACAAGTTATGCTGTTGCATCAACATTTAATTTCTTTTATCCTGCTGCTGGGGTCAGAACATTTTCTCTAGGTAGAATCGTCTCTCGTTATGGTGAAAGAGTTTTTACTCATGAAGCAACTTTTAAGATTCTTTCTGACATAAGAGTATGGTTTTACAAAAAACTTGAACCCTTAGCGCCTTCTCACCTACTCAAGTATAAAAGTGGAGATCTCCTAGGTAGACTTGTAAATGATGTTGCAGCATTAGACAATCTATATGTAAGGATCATTTCTCCTACTATAGTTTTTATTTTAGCTTGTTTATCTATTTCTATTTTATTTTGCTTTTTCAGTATTAAACTAGCTTTGACAACTCTAATCCTAAGCCTAATAACTGGCTTTGGGACACCATTCATAAGTGACCTATTAGCTCGTAAAAAATCTCAGCAATTAAATGAAAATAGTTCAGCTCTAAAAACTCAAGTAGTTGAGCATATATCTTCTTTAGCTGAACTTAAAATTTTTGATTTAGATGGTTATCACTTTAATAAAATTAAAGAGCAAAACTCTGAACTTATAAATAGTGAAATAAAGCTAAGTACAGTCTCTGGTACTGGTGCAGCCATTATGACTTTTTGTCTAGGTTTTATAATAATAGTTACTACAATGATAGCTGTATCGCTAGTTGAAAGTGGTCTTTTAAACGGAGCATTTATAGCCTTAATATTTTTGGGAATTCTTGCGTTATTTGAGTCAATTATGCCTCTTCCATTAGCTTATCAATATTTAGGAAAAACGATATCTGCTGCGAAAAGAATACTTAAAATAACAAACTCTAAACCTGACATCATTTTCGATAATTCAAATTATATTCAATTAGAATCTTATGATATAAGCTTTAAAGATGTAGATTTTGGATACACTAATGACAATTTAATTTTAAAAGATTTTAATTTAGAAATAGAAGATCAACAAAAAATAGCCTTATTCGCACCTACAGGATCAGGAAAATCTACAATAGTAAATTTACTAGCTAGATTTTGGGATATCAATAAGGGCTTTTTAACTATTTGTGAGCACTCTATAAAAGATTTTAGTGAGAGTCAACTTAGAGATATGATGACCATAATAAATCAATCTCCTCATATATTTAATGGAGGTATTAGAGAAAATTTACTATTAGCAAATGATAAAGCAACTGATGAACAATTATGGAATGCTTTAGAAAAAGTATATATGAAAGATTATGTCCTATCACTTAAAAATGGTTTAGATACATGGACTGGTGAGTATGGTAAACACCTTTCTGGAGGACAACAAAAAAGGATAGCGTTAGCTAGAGCATTTTTAAGAGAGTCTCCAATTTTGATTATGGATGAACCAACAGAGGGCTTAGATAAAGAAACAGAAGTAAAAGTTTTTGAAAATATTAAAACTCTAATGCAAAATAAGACTGTCATATTTATAACTCATAATAAGAATTTACTTAAAAATTTTGATATAATTATTAAGCTTTAATCTAATAAAACTGTAAAATGAGTCATATAAAATATAGAAAAGATATCGATGGCTTACGAGCTTTAGCTATTATTCCAGTGATCTTATTTCATTTAGACATTAGCTGGATTCGAGGAGGCTTCTTAGGTGTTGACATTTTCTTTGTAATATCGGGATATCTTATTTCTTCAATTATTCTTAGAGATCTTAAAACAGGTACTTTTTCTATTAAGAATTTCTACCTTAGAAGAATACGAAGAATATCTCCAGCGCTAATAACAGTTCTTTTAGTTTCTTCTATTTTCGCATGGATAGTTCTTTTACCACAAGATCTTCTAACGTATGCAAAATCAGTAATAAGCACTATTCTATCTGTTTCAAACTTATTCTTTTTTTACACTCTAAATTTTGGATACTTTAGTTCTGACTCAAATGTTATACCTTTACTACATACTTGGTCTCTTGGTATTGAAGAGCAGTTTTATTTTTTTTGGCCTATAATACTTATTATAGTTTTCAAATTTAAATTAAATTCAAGTAAAAAACTTTTCTTTATTTGCTTATCTCTTTTAATCATTTCTCTTATTTTATATTTCTTTTCTGATGCTCAATACTATTACTTTCCTCTAACAAGAGCTTTTGAGTTATTATTTGGTTGTCTTATTGCAATAATAATCAATTTAGGCAAACCCAAATTTCCTAAAAATGAGAAAACAAATAGTTTTTTTAGTTTCATCTGTTTTCTTTTTATAATAATTTCATTATTTGCAGATGTGAAGTATGGTAGTGTTTGGCCAGTTATTATATGTATAGGCACCGCAGGATTTATATATCTAGGAGCCAATCAAAAATATTTCTCCTTTTGCCATAGAATATTTTCAAATAGAGTCCTCGTATCAATAGGACTTATTTCATATTCATTATACTTATGGCACTGGCCTATTATTGCTTTTATTAACTACCTTAGTATTGAGAAAGCTATCTTAGTTGACATAGTTATTATTTTTCTAACTTTTTTATTAGCCATACTCACATACTTTTTTGTGGAGAAACCTTTCAGATATCGGAAGTCATCTTTATTTAAGTCTTTTAACCTACTAATAATTTTACCTTTACTATTGTGCGGCCTTTTCTTTATTACTATAAAAGAATATCCAAATGCCGTTTTTAACAATACGAACACATCAAGCACTTCAGATCCGAATAGTTTAGATAAGATGATTAATTGCTGGAATAGAACTCCTTTAGAATTAACAAAAGAAGATATAGAAAAATGTGTAAATAATAAAAAAACTGATGTAGTTCTATTTGGAGATTCTCATGCTATGGCAAGTAGCCACATGGTTAATATTTGGTTAAGGCAACGCGATCTCTCTGGCGTAATATTTGGAACAGATGCTCTTAATACTGTCAATGGAATGTACAATCAAAATATAAAGCAAAAAATTCAAAATATAATAGACATTACTCACCCCAAATATATTATTTTTGCTGGATGGTGGACTTATTATACTAAGGATACTATGAATGGATTTAACGGTTTAGAAGAAGCCATCAAAACCTCCTTAAACAATAATATAAAAACTTTATTAATTCTTGATGCTCCATCTTTATTTGAAAAGAAACCCTATTGTAGTGAACTTAAATTATCAAAAATTCTTAATATTAATTGCGATATGCCATATAAAAATGTGATCAATGAGCAAAAGGAATCACTGGAACAAATAAAAAAAATAAAGAAAGACTTTCCTTCTTTAGAGATAATCGATATAAAAAAAATTACTTGTGATAAAAGTACTTGCTTTAGTGCTATAGAAAATAATCCAATATATCTAGATAATACTAAAATGAAATGGAATTATCATAATTGCCACCTGAATACTTTTGGATCACAAATAATAGGCAAATTATATATGGAAAAATATGGTAACCCATTAAACTAATAAAATATGAGCAATATAAAATATAGAAAAGATATTGATGGTTTAAGAGCTCTTGCTGTTATAGCTGTTATCCTATATCACCTAGATATTTCGTGGATTAGAGCAGGCTTCCTTGGCGTAGATATTTTCTTTGTGATATCTGGCTTTCTAATAACTTCTATTATAATTAGAGACTTAAATAATAACTGTTTCTCTATTAAAAATTTCTATCTTAGAAGAATCAAAAGAATTTTACCCGCTCTATTAATTGTACTTATAACAACAACATTCTTCGCTTGGCTTATTCTATTGCCTGAGGATCTATATAGCTATGCTCAATCACTTGTTTCCGCTATAGCTTCATTTTCTAATATCTTTTTCTTTGCAACTCTAAAATTTGGATATTTTAGTTCCGATTCAACTATTATCCCTTTATTACATACATGGTCTTTAGGCATAGAAGAACAATTCTATATCTTTTGGCCTATCATCCTCATAGTAGCTTTTAAATTTAATATAAAATCTAATAAACAAATATTTATTATTTCTAGCATATTATTAATCTCATCTTTAATTGCTTTCTTATCAATAAAAAATCAAATATTCTATTACTTCCCTTTTACTAGAGCTTTCGAATTATTATTTGGGTGTTCATTAGCAATTCTAATGAATTCAAGTAATATTAGATCTGAACCAGAAAAAAAATCTCTTTTCCTTAATATACTCGCTCTAACCTTACTAATTATCCCTCTTTTTGCAGATGTCCATTATGCAAGTTTATGGCCTGCTATAATATGTCTAGGTACTACACTATTTATATATCTAGGAAATAGTAGCCAGCCATCTCCTATTCATAAAGTATTTTCTTATAAAATATTTGTCTATACTGGGCTTATATCATATTCATTATACTTATGGCACTGGCCCATTATTGCTTTTATTAACTACCTCAGTATTGAAAAAACTATCTTAGTTGACATAATTATTATTTTTCTAACTTTTATATTAGCAACACTTACATATCATTTTATAGAAAAACCTTTTAGACAGAAAAAATACTCATTCAATAAAGCCCTTTCTTTTCTTTTCATTATCCCCCTTATTATTGCTTGTATATTATTATTTATAATCTCAAAATATCCTAAAATTGGATATAATTACGCAATTTCAGGATACTATACTGTCAGACAAGCAGTTACTTCGTATGGATATATTGGTGACTATAATTTCAATATAACTAATTGTAGAAACTCTAACCCAAATAGCATAAATATAAATAAAACTGAAATTTCTAATTGTATAAAAAATAAAAAACATTTTGATGTTGTGTTGTTTGGAGATTCTCATGCTGCTGCTTTTACTCCTATGGTATCTTCATGGACAAAACCATTAAATTTGTCTACAGTTTCTTTTGGTGAATCACAGGATAAAATTCAAGATCTTATATATAAAAAAGATATTGAACAAAGCATACAAAATATTATAGATTTAACACATCCTAAAATATTTATTTTTGCTGGATGGTGGTCCTCATATACAAAAAATACAACTGACACCATAAAATACCTTAATAAAGCCGTAAAAAAAGTGACTGAGAATAATATCCCTACACTAATAATCCTTGATTCTGCACCAATATTTGATAAAAAGCCAAATTGTGGAATGACGCGAATAACCTCATTATTGAATCAAGAGTGCTTTAACAATCTAGATTTAGTTAAAAAAGATCAAAAAGAATCTATTAAAGAGATTAACAATATAGCCCAAAAAAATAGCTTAGTAAAAACTATTGATATAAATAAAATTATCTGTGATGATAAAAAATGTTATTTATCTATAGATAATAAAATATTATATAGTGATAACGCTAAAATGACCTGGGGAATATATAACTCTCATCTCACTAATTATGGTTCTATGCTAGTTGGCAAATTATATATGGAAAAATATGGTAACCCATTAAACTAATAAAATATGAGCAATATAAAATATAGAAAAGATATTGATGGTTTAAGAGCTCTTGCTGTTATAGCTGTTATCCTATATCACCTAGATATTTCGTGGATTAGAGCAGGCTTCCTTGGCGTAGATATTTTCTTTGTGATATCTGGCTTTCTAATAACTTCTATTATAATTAGAGACTTAAATAATAACTGTTTCTCTATTAAAAATTTCTATCTTAGAAGAATCAAAAGAATTTTACCCGCTCTATTAATTGTACTTATAACAACAACATTCTTCGCTTGGCTTATTCTATTGCCTGAGGATCTATATAGCTATGCTCAATCACTTGTTTCCGCTATAGCTTCATTTTCTAATATCTTTTTCTTTGCAACTCTAAAATTTGGATATTTTAGTTCCGATTCAACTATTATCCCTTTATTACATACATGGTCTTTAGGCATAGAAGAACAATTCTATATCTTTTGGCCTATCATCCTCATAGTAGCTTTTAAATTTAATATAAAATCTAATAAACAAATATTTATTATTTCTAGCATATTATTAATCTCATCTTTAATTGCTTTCTTATCAATAAAAAATCAAATATTCTATTACTTCCCTTTTACTAGAGCTTTCGAATTATTATTTGGGTGTTCATTAGCAATTCTAATGAATTCAAGTAATATTAGATCTGAACCAGAAAAAAAATCTCTTTTCCTTAATATACTCGCTCTAACCTTACTAATTATCCCTCTTTTTGCAGATGTCCATTATGCAAGTTTATGGCCTGCTATAATATGTCTAGGTACTACACTATTTATATATCTAGGAAATAGTAGCCAGCCATCTCCTATTCATAAAGTATTTTCTTATAAAATATTTGTCTATACTGGGCTTATATCATATTCATTATACTTATGGCACTGGCCCATTATTGCTTTTATTAACTACCTCAGTATTGAAAAAACTATCTTAGTTGACATAATTATTATTTTTCTAACTTTTATATTAGCAACACTTACATATCATTTTATAGAAAAACCTTTTAGACAGAAAAAATACTCATTCAATAAAGCCCTTTCTTTTCTTTTCATTATCCCTCTTATTATTGCCTGTATTAATCTTTTTATATGCAGTCAGCAATCCCAATTAGATTATAAGATAGGATCTCTAGATCAGAAAATTATAAACCGTACAAAAGATCTCAATCATTCTGTTTTCTATTGTGAAGATAAAGTGTTTAATAAAGATGGAAGTATTAATCCAATTTTATTAAAAACCTGCTCACATAACAAAGAGATAGATATTGTCCTTTTTGGCGACTCTCATGCTAGAGCTATCTCTCAAATGATAAGATTATGGAGTGAAGATAAAAAATTATCTTTGCTTGAAATAGATAATAATGCTTTGTCGATCCTTGATGATGTTTATACAGAAAGATTTATAGATAAAGACTTATACCCAATAATAGATAATATAAAACCAAAAATCTTTATTTTTGCTGGTTTCTGGAAAACTTATACCAACTGGAAAGGCGACAACAAATTTAGCTATATTGAAAAAAGTATAGAAATATTACATAAAAAAGGAATTGAGCCAATTATTGTTCTAGATTTTCCTTCTCTTCTAAAAAATAAACCTACATGTGGCTTTAAAGATTTCGACTTAAAGAATAATAAACCTCTAGGCTGTATAAATAAACTTGATAAAATCTTAGATGATCAAAAAGAAAGTTTAGAAGAAATTAATAAATTGAAACAAAAATATTCATTTTTAAAAATAATAGACACAACGAAAATCATTTGTCCTGATAAAAAGTGTAAAAATGTATTAGATGGTAAGATTATTTATATGAACAATGATAATGGAAACAGTCATTTAAACTATATAGGAGATCTTCTTGTAGGAAAAATTTATCTAAAAAATGAAGGAAATCCTTTATAAAAAAAGGTTCATAAGGTCAGAAATATGTTAAAAAAAATACTATGTATTATTTCTTTAATACTTTTTTTATCTGTAACTAGTTTTGCTCAAGAAAATAAGTTTTTAAGAGAAAGTCCTATAAATAATCCTACTTACGATACTCCACCTAAAGAAAATAGCATAGGCACCATTCTAATGACACCAATAACAATTGCGGGTATCGCTGTTGCATCTGTAGTGATGATACCTGTTGGTTCTCTTACTGGTTTTTTTGGTGGCGCTGTCATGTCGCCCATGATTTTTGATAATGGAGACTACATAAGTGACAGAGAAATAGTAAGGGTATTTGAGATCCCTGCAGCTGCAGGAGGATTAGCTATGGGAGGAGCAATTTATATGACTGGTAAGCTTCCTGTTGAAACAGCTAAAAGTCTTGGAGAATCTGCTCAAGAAAATGGTTATATGGTTTAATAATGCAGTTAACAGATAATAAAATACGCTGCCAATGGTGCAATAAATCCCAACTATACCAAGACTACCATGATAATGAGTGGGGAACTCCTAATTATGATGATAACTACTTATTTCAAACTCTAATTTTAGAAACTATGCAAGCCGGCTTAAGCTGGTATACCGTGCTTCAAAAAAGAGAAAATTACCGCAAACACATTTTTTCATACTCAATTAAGCAAATATCTAATTTTGATAATGATAAGAAAGCAGAGCTCTTGCAAAATGAAGGCTTAATAAGACATAAACTTAAAATTGAATCGATAATTAATAATGCCCAAGCATTTTTAGAAATACAAAAGAATTATGGAAGTTTCTCTAACTATATATGGAGCTTCACAGATAAAAAAATTATAAAAAATGAGCTAAATACAATTAAAGAAATCGCCAATAAAACAGAGCTATCCGATCAAATCTCAAAAGACTTAAAGAAGAAAGGTTTTAAGTTTGTTGGAAGTGTTACTATCTATGCCTATCTTCAAGCTATTGGCATAGTAAATGATCATATAAAAAGCTGTTGGAAATATTAAATCCTATAAATTTAATATATTTATATTATATTATTTATAAATATACAAATTATCCATTTTTATCAAATATGACTAAAAAACAAAAAGGTGTACTACGTGGGATGGCAATAGGCTCATCTATCTCTATTGCTATCATATTAGTAGGGGTATATGTAAATATACTTTCAAATATTGATAATTCATTAACAATCGCTTTTAAAGCTCTCTTATTACCTGCCTTATTTTTGATGATTTCTATAGGTAGACTTGCTGGTCATCGTTTCTTTACACCAGAAGATATAGATGGTGGAGGTTTATCTGTAGGTTCTGAAAAAGCAAAAGTTCTTCAATCATTATTACAAAATACTCTAGAGCAGTTTTGTTTAGCATTAGCAGCTTATACTTCTTGGGCTGTAATCATGCCTAGCGATACTCTATCTGTGATTATTTATGCTGCAATTATGTTTGCTATTGGAAGAATCTTATTCTTTAATGGATATAATAAAGGCGCTCCGTCTAGAGCATTAGGATTTACCTTAACTTTTTATCCATCAGTTTTTATGTTATTAGGAACTGTTTTTTATAGTATAGTTAGTATTTTTATGTAAAAACTACATATCTTTTTTTACTTCTTCTGAAAGCTTTTCATGAACATTTCCTGTTGGATGCAAATTATCAAAAAATACATATTTTGCTAGATTTTTCTTACAATCACTAGTTTTATCATATTTCAACACAAAATTTAATTTATCTGCAGATAATGGAATATCTATACAAGGCTTATCAGAAATATAACTTTTATCATCAATCAAGTTATTTAAGAAAGTATAGAAATCAACTAGCTTAATATCTACTCCTTGATCTGAATATTTTTCAACAACCTTCTCTATTTGTGTATTAAGTTCTACTACTTTTTCATGTATTTCTTGCTTTTTTTCCTTATCTGATTTACTAAACATTGGTGCTTTACTTACATCAGGAATATTCAGATATATGATATGCTTAGCATCCTTTTCTTTTATTAAAGTATCAATAGCTTTATCTACATTTTTTGGAACATCTATATATTTTTTTTCACGTTCCATAATGTCATTTCCACCTATAAGCATTACATATAGCGTCTTATTAGGATCATATTTTTTATCTTTTTTAACGAAGTTATCTACTTGTTGTAAAAAATTAGTTGTTAGCTTATAGATCACTTCATCATTATACTTTACATTCTGATAACCATCAGAACTATAAGCCCCTCCATATGCATAATCTAAGAACTTACAGTCTTTATCAGAACTATATGAGCACAAATATTCTGCCCATGTGCGATCATTAGAAAATCTTCCTTTATACCAAGTATCTTTATCAGGAATATTTTCTAAAGATTTTTTATAAAGATTACCGTTGTCTGTCAGACTATCACCAAATGCTATTACTGTTGAATAATCTGGTTTTCCAAATGCATAGCTCTTACCATAACAAAAGCATATAAATACTAAAGCTAAAATCAGCTTAACTTGCTTTAACATATAATTAGATACTCACTAATGCTACAACTTCAATTTCAATTTTCACATCTTTTGGTAGTCTTGCAACTTCAACACAAGATCTAGCTGGAAAATTTCCATCAAAAAAAGATTTATAAACTTCATCAATAATAGCAAACTCTGTCATATCCTTTATAAAAATAGTAGTTTTTACAACCTCTTGTAAACTTGAACCTGCTGCTTTTAATACAGCTTCTAAATTTTCCATAACTTGTTTAGTTTGCTCTTTTATACACTCTCCTACTAAAGTTCCATCAGGTTTAAGACCTATCTGTCCAGATGTATAAACAAAATTACCAACTTTTATAGCTTGCTCATAAGCTCCTAAAGCCTTAGGTGCATTTTCTGTACTTATTTTTTGTTTTTTCATTATATATTCCTCGCAATTTTATAAGTTGGATCTGTCTCTTCAAATTCACAGTACGGTCCAGCATTCTTTAATACTTGACGGCAATCTTCACTCAAGTGTCTTAAAGTCACCTTCTTACCTAAATCTAAATATTTTTTTGTAACATCGTCAATAGCTTCTGCACCAGATATGTCCATAACTCTAGAGTTTGCAAAATCTAATATTATATTTTCAGGATCATACTTAATATCAAATAAATTTTTAAATGATGACGTTGATCCGAAAAAGAGTGGTCCAAAAAACTCATAAGCCTTAGTATTATCATCCTCTCTATGAGTCCTACTCTTAACTTGTGAGCTTTTCCATGCAAAAACTAAAGCAGAAATTATAACTCCGGAAATAACAGCTATAGCTAAATCGGCAAATACTGTAATTATAGTAACAGCAACGAGTACAAACTTATCAGAATTTGGCATATAACGAATACGATTCATACTTTCCCATTCAAAAGTATTAATACACACCATAAACATAATACCTGCTAAAACTGCTACTGGAATTAATGATATATATTTTGAAAGTACTACTACAAATGTTATTAGTAAAATAGCTGCAGTTGCTGATGATAGTCTTCCTCTACCACCATTTGTAAAATTAATAATTGATTGCCCAATCATTGTACAACCAGCCATGCCACCAAAGAAACCACAGAAAACATTCCCTGTTCCTTGAGCTATACACTCTTGATTACCACTTCCTCTTTTACCATCCATTTCATCTAAAACTGATAATGTAAGCAGGGATTCTATTAATCCGACCAATGCCACAATAATTGAGTATGGTAAAACAGTAATAATAGAGCTCCATGTCAAATGTACATGGGGTATAGAAAATGAAGGTAACGAACCAGAGATGTCTGCTAAGTCACCAACATTTTTTGTAGGTAATTTAAATGCCAAAACCACCACTGTTATTATAACTATAGCAACAAGCCCAGCTGGTATCTTATCTGTAAACTTCGGAAAAAAATACACAATAAGCATAGTTATCAGCACTAAAACATACATATATGCTCCTTCATTATAGAATAAAGGGACCTGTGCTAATGCTATTACTATTGCTAAACCATTTACAAAACCATACATTGCTGGTTGAGGAACTAAGCGTATTAACTTACCAAGCTTAAACACTCCTATAGTAATTTGAATAATTCCAGCCAATATAGTACATAATAAAATATATTGTAAAATATATGAGCTTAATTGATCTGATACTGTTAAGCTCTGTAGCATTTCTGGTGATAAGCTATTTTTTATGCTAACCCCCAGCCCTATTAAAACTACTGCCACTGCACCAGTAGCTCCTGAAATCATACCAGCTTTACCACCGATTAAAGCTGTAACTAAGCCTAATATAAAAGCTGTATATAAACCGACAGTTGGTGAAACACCAGCCATAATAGAGAATGCTATAGCCTCAGGTATCAAAGCAATAGCTACAACAATTCCAGATAAAACATCACTTTTAATATTTCTTCCAATAAAAGTATTTTTATAATCGAGCACGATTATTTTCCTTAACACACAAATTTGGATATAGGTTAGCACAAAAGCGCAAAGTATTTAAGTAAGCTCAAATGGCTATTAGATTGTATTTTTATATCTTTTTAACGCAACAAATGATACAACCACCATAAATATGAGAAGTGGATATATGCTACTTAAAATATCAAAGAGCCCTCCTCCTTTAAGTAATATTTCTCTAACAATATTTAAATAGTGAGTTAATGGAAGAATATTACCTACAACCTGTGCCCACTCAGGCATTCCATCAAAAGGGAACATAAATCCAGATAATAAAATTGACGGCAAGAAAAAGAAAAACGTCATTTGCATTGCTTGTAGCTGAGTTGCAGCAACTGTCGAAAAGGTTATGCCAACAAGTAGATTTGCCACAATAAAAGGAAAAGTTGCTATAAGCAATAAAGTTATACTTCCAAGTATTGTTATTCCAAATATTACTTTGGCAAACAAAATAATAAGCAATAACTGTATATAACCGACAACTATATATGGCGTAATTTTACCTAAAATTATTTCTAATGATGTTACAGGAGTAGCTAATAAAGATTCCATTGTGCCATATTCTTTTTCTCTAGTTATTACTAAAGATGTCACCATTACCATAGTCATAGTTAAGATAACTCCTGCTAATGCTGGTACAATATTATTTTGAGTCTTATTCTCAGGATTATATTTATTATGAACAACAAAATTAAATGGTTCTTTACTTACTGATGTTTGTGACTGAGTAGCAAAATAATTATTATATATGCCTTTTAACTTTCCAATAGCCTCCATTGCAGCTGCACTTGAAGTAGGATTAGCGCCATCTGTAATTATAAGAATATCTGGAGTCTCTCCTCTATAAACTTTTTTTGTGAAATTATGTGGGATTTCTATTATAAACTGCACTCGTCCTTTTCTCATCAAAGTCATTGCGTCATCGAGAGAAAGATTCTGATACTTCATGTCAAAATAGTTTGTGTTATTTATTTTTTCAACAAGAAAGTTAGTTTGTAACGTTCTATCAAAATCTATTAATGCTGTGCTTAAATGTTTTGGGTTCATATTTATGGCAAATCCAAAAAGTATCATTTGGATTAATGGGATCCCCAATACCAAACCAATAGTAACTCTATCTCTAAGCATATGAATTACTTCTTTAAGTAAAATTGCATAATATCTATTAATATCAAAATACTTCATGCAAAGTTATCCTTCTGACTACTCATAAGATAAATAAAAGCATCCTCAAGAGAAGTATCTATTTCTTGCCATTCAAATTCTTTATACTGAGACGCTATTGGAGATATATCTACATCTTTTTTAATACTTAAATGTGCACTACTTCCAAACATTGAGATCTGCTCAACATCTGGATGCTCTTGCAACTCTGCTATTAATTTATAAACGCCTTTACCAACTATATTATAAGTTTTGATGTTACATCCAGAAATAATGTCTTTTTGTGTGCCACTTGAAAGTAGCTTACCATATGCAATATATGACAGTTTATTACATCTTTCAGCTTCATCCATATAGTGTGTAGAAACTAATGTAGTTATTCCTCTACTTGATAATCCTGATATATAGTCCCAAAACTCTCTTCTAGCCTTTGGATCAACACCCGCTGTAGGCTCATCTAACAATAGCAACTTAGGATCATGTATCGTTGCAACACCTAAAGCTAACCTTTGCTTCCATCCACCTGATAATTCATAGGCTTTTTGATTTGCTCTAGCTTTGCCAATTTGTAGATTATCCATAGTTCTTTCTACAGCTTCTTTGATATTTTTTAAGCTATGAAGTCTTGCAAAAATTTTTAAGTTTTCTCTAACTGTTAAGTCTGGATAGAGAGTAAATTTTTGTGTCATATAGCCAACTTGTTGCTTAATAGCACCTGAGTGAGTTCCTATATCATAACCAAGACAAGTCCCTTCTCCTTTTGTTATCGGAAGAAGTCCGCAAACCATTCTTATAGAAGTAGTTTTTCCTGAGCCATTAGGACCTAAAAAACCATATATATCACCTTTCTGAACTTGAAGATCAATATTATCAACTACTGTTTTTTCACCATAAACTTTAGTTAAATTCTTAACATCAATTATGAGCTCTTTTTCAGCATCCATTACAATGTCACTCTCACAGGCTCACCAATATGAATAGTCGACTCTTCTTGCGAATATTTTACTCTGGCCTTAACTTCAAAAGAAATTTCTGAATCAGAATTTATTCCATATAGCAAAGGAGGTGTGTATTCTGCTTTTTGAGATATGTAAAAAATATCTGCTGACACAATAGAATTATTTGTAGTTTTTATTTCTATCTTTTGATTTAAATGAACTTTGTTCAAATCTTCTTTTGAAACATAAAATACAACATAAACATCGTCCGGATTAATCATAGACATCACTGGGCTATATGCCCTAACCATTTCTCCTTTATGAAAAAATATTTGATAGATATATCCTTTTTCTAATGCTTTAACATTTGCTGAATTTATTTTATTCTCTAAATAAGAGGAGTTACTATAAATAGCCTTTGACATAGAGTCAATCGCAGATATTAGATCCTCTCTTGCTGGCATATTGTTAATAGTTTGCATGATGTTTAAAGCTTTTACTTGATTCTGTGATTTTATATATTGACTATATGCTTGTTCATATTCTCTTTTTGAAGTACTTGCAAACTCTAATAAGCCCTCTTGTCTTTCATACTCTAATTTCGCTGTTTCTAATGCAGCCTCAGCAGTAGCTATATCTGTAGTTGTTTTTGCAATATACGGTTCTGTCTTACCTTTTGAGAAATTTTCTTTTAATGCTAGTGCCGCTTGATAAAGAAAATCATTTGATCCTAATAAAATTTGATTATTTGCTGAATCTATAGAAAATAAAGGAGTTTCTTTGCTAACATACTGTCCTTCATCAACATTAATATCCAAAACTCTACCACTTTCATCTGATGAAATATATCTAACATTAGTGCTTATATAACCTGGAATAACTTTACTTTTAGAACTAAAACCAAAAACAAACAAAAATATAACAATGATGAATATTGATATTAAAATAATGATTTTACTTTTTTTATTTTTACTAAAATCCATCTGTCTCTAAGATAAAGAGTTTATATTTCTATTATAAAAAATACATAAAAATAAAAAAACAATATCCGCTATCAATTAGTAAAATTAATTGCGATATTATAAAAACTAAACTAGACTTTCTCTAATACTAAGTTTTGCAAAATATTTATGCTTAGAAATCTATTAAAGCCTGCTCAGGCTATAGCTCCCCTAGAACATAGTGAAATTATCAAAAAATATCCTCGTTGGCGCTTAAGAATGTTTTTAGTTGCCTATATTGGTTATTTCACTTACTATTTTGGTCGTAGTAGCTTTGATGTTTCAAAGCAATATATAACTACCCTCACCCCAGATCAACTAGGTCTAATAGGTGCAGCTTTAGGAGTTGCATATGGTCTTAGTAAGTTTTTTATGGGCAATGTTTCCGATAGAAGTAATGCTAAATATTTCTTGGCTTTAGGTTTATTTATTACCGGTCTGCTTAACTTACTTATACCATCATTTCTAAGTGCTGGTGTACTTGTAATGTTTGTAATAATGCTACTAAATGGCTGGGCCCAAGGAATGGGCTGGCCAGCATGTGCTAGGATTATGACACATTGGTTTTGTGACAATGAGCGTGGTACAAAAATGGGTATCTGGAATACAGCCCACAATGTAGGCGCTGGCTTTCTAGCTATTGCTGTAGTGCCTATTGGACTTTTTATATTTAATAATAATTGGCATGGACTTTTTTATGTGGCTGGTACTCTATGTATTTTTGTAGCGATATTAATAGTAATCTTCGGCGCAGATACGCCACAATCAGTTGGTTTGCCTTCAATTGAAAAATACAGATCAAATGATCTTAATTCTGACTATCATGAGAAAGATTTTAGTGCTAAAGAAATATTCTTCGAGCATGTATTAAACAACAAATGGATTTGGACTATAGCTATAGCAAATGCTTTTGTATACTGTGCTAGATATGGCTTACTTAGCTGGTCAACATATTATCTAGTACAAGTAAAACATATGTCTACAGCTACTGGACTATGGGGATTTGCTTTATTTGAACTACCTGCAATTCCAGGAACAATCTTAATAGGTTGGATAACAGATAGGTTTTTTAATAGTCGTAGAGCACCTGTTGGCGTTATATGTATGATTTTATTTATTGCTGTTTTATTTGTTTACTGGCAAAGTGATACAGCATGGTTATCATTACTATGTCTATCTCTTATGGGTGTATTCATATATGGGCCTGTGGCCCTAATTGGAATATTAGCTTTAGACTTAGTACCTAAAAAAGCAGCTGGAACAGCCGCTGGATTTACAGGCTTATTCGGTTATTTCATTGGTACTGTTGGTGCCCAAGCAGTTATTGGCATAATAGCTACATATATGGGATGGAATGCGGTATTTATTTTCTTAATTTCATCAAGTGCCATAGCTACTGTACTGCTGATTTTCTGCTGGAATCTAAATCATAAAGACAAAAAATAATGAAGTTTCATCTAAAAAAAACTATATCCCTAGCTCTAATATTAGGTATAGTTTCTCTTTCTTATGCTTCATATCAGTCGGGAGGATATTTACCAGAAAATGAAGTAGTAAATACAACATCAATTATTGGTCTACCTCCTTCAAACAATTCTATTGCTTTTTTGAATGACAAAGCTATATCTGAAGCAACATTTAGTCTAGATAAAAACTCTCAAGAATATATTAAAGCTATACATGATGCTTCAAATGATAGTGACATTCATATAGCTGACTTTAGTAAAGCTTTTGGTCAAAAATTAAGTAAAGAAGATACCCCAGCAATTTATAATCTTTTACAAAAAGCTATTGTTGATGCTAATAACGCAAAAAATATTGATAAAGATTACTATAAAAGGAAAAGACCTTTTATATTTTTTGATAAAAATCCTTGTGACCTTTCAGAGGATCCAAGTAGCTACTCTTACCCATCAGGTCATACCACTAGGGCTTGGACATATGGACTTATTCTAACTGAATTAAAGCCACAAAATGCTATAGAAATATTAAAAGTTGCAAATGGTAAAGGTCAGAGTAGAGTCATTTGTGGAGTGCACTGGCAAAGTGATATAGAAGCTGCAAAAATGGTCGCAACTATTAATTTCACTATTTTACAAACTAATGAACAGTTTAAAAAAGATTTTAAGAATGCTCAAAAAGAAACTTCTAAAAGATAAAGGAGAATATATGTTAAAAAAATCCATAATTACAATCTTACTTGCTGGTAGTATATCAAGCTCTTTTGCTGATGTAATAGATATTTATGCGCACCGTGGATTGCGTCCATTAGCACCAGAAAATAGCTTACCAGCTTATACTCAAGCAATGCGTATTGGTGTAGATGTCATAGATATGGATATAAATATGACTAAAGATAAAGTTTTAGTTGTAACACATGATTTAACACTAAATCCAGATCTTACTAAAGACAAAGACGGAAGTTGGATAGCTGAGAAAACGCCTATTAAAGATCTAACTCTGGCAGAGCTACAGCAATACACTGTTGGATATATTAAACCTGATACAGCCACTGCTGGAATGTACCCTAACCATACAGGCATGGATAACGTCCACATGCCAACTCTAGAATCAGTTATTAACTATGTTAAGTCACATGTTGGTACCCGAGTACGCTTACAAATAGAAATTAAAACTAATCCATACGATCCAGCAACTAGCTGGTCAGCTCAAGAAATGGCTGAAGCTCTAAACAAACTACTAATTAAAACTGACTCTACAGATATGGTTGAGGTTCAATCATTTGAATGGCAAGCTTTAGTTGATTTACAAAAATTAAATCCAAGAGTAAAAACTGCCTATCTTACTGATCATACAACCGAACCTATGAATGCTGAAAGTGATAAGAAAATGTCTGACTATGCAAAATGGACTGCCCCTTTAAATCCAGCTGATTATAATTATGACTACCCTACTATGGTGAAAAAATTAGGTGGGACATTCTGGGAACCTTATGAAAAAGATTTAACGAAAGAAGATGTTAAGCATGCACATGAGCTAGGCATAAAAGTTGTAACTTGGGGCTGGACAGAAGATGCTGGAACGGATTTTAACTATAAAACAATCAATAATCTTATCGACTGGAAAGTTGATGGAATAATCACAGATAGGCCAGATATACTTAGAGGAATAGAAGCATCTAAAGGATTAGATCTACCGCCTGCTTATCCTACTTTGCCTTATCCAGAAAAATATTAATATACAAATAATTCATTTCTACAAATCATCTTTTTTAATACTTTAAAAAAACAATATACCAAAACTTAATTATAATTTTTTAAACAACCATGAATTTTCATTTTTATCAAATTTAGGCCAGCATGTTGCTGTATTTTGCAATGATTTAAAATCTACAATACCATATTTATGAATTCTCCATTTTCCATCAATTTTATGGAGTTCTGACTCGTTTTCAACAAACATCCAAGTAGCTGCACCATCGATATTTATAGGAATAATTTCTATTGCATGATATATAGCTTTATCCAGTGATTCATTTATTTCAACCTCTTGGTTAGTATAATGATGCAATGCCCAATCAATATTTTGTGAAAAAGCGGCTAGCTCTTCTGATACAGTCTCTGCACCAGGTCCCCACTTACCAAAAGGAAACTCCATAAAACCATCTTTAGTAAATAAAGTTTTATAAAAATTACTAGCATCTTCTTTTGAAGCAGTCATTTCACAACGATCAAACCATCTACCAGCAGTTGCTATTACTTTCTTAACTGTTTCTATATCTTCTAGTCTTTGAATTCTTTTTTCTAAACTCATTACTATACTCCTTTTACTTATTTTATTTTTTATATCTAAATCATATATTATTCTAACTAATCTTCTTAGAATATTTTTTAATACTCTGCACAATTATTGTAGTTAATTTTGGCACTTCTCATAATAAAGTATAAATCACATTCACCCAAGTATCGCGAGATATAGTACCTAGCTGAAAAGCTATTATCTTGTTTAAGTTTGTATCCTTTTATAATTATAAATATCATAGTAATGGTCAGTTGGATTTATTAAATTATGAATATTAATTTATATTCGGAAGTAACCTTCTCAGACAAAACCGAAAAGTTTCTTAAAAAGAAATCTAAACTAGTGCTTTGACAAATAAGTCTTTTTACATTAAATTCTATTAATCATTTTAAAGCTTATAGATTGCTAATTTTAGCACTCCATAAAAATTACTTTTATTTTACTATGAAAAGAAATGAAGATTTCATGTGGTCACTTAGCTTGTATGGCACAGCTATTGGTGCAGGCGTGCTATTTTTACCTATTCAAACAGGAATTTCAGGAATCGTCCCTATACTTGTAGTATTAGTTTTTATCTTTCCAATGGTTTTTTTATCACACAGAGCATTATGTAGATTTGTTATATCAAACCCAAATACTAACTCTGACATTACTGTAGTTGCAGATGATTATTTTGGTAAAATTGGTGGAATAATTTTCAATATTCTATATTTGTTTGCTATCTTACCAATACTATTGGTATATAGCGTTGGGATAACAAATACTCTAGCGAATTTTTTTCAATATCAACTCCACTATGATATACACAATAGGTTTCTTTTAAGCTTTTTTACCATATTATCATTAACTTTTATCATTAACTTTGGACAGAAATTTATTATTCGTGTCATGAGTTTTCTTGTTTTTCCTTTTATCATTGCCCTACTAATACTCTCATTATGGATGATTCCATATTGGGATATGGGAATACTACGTAATAGTTTTGAGTATAATCATACTTTCTCTGGAGTTTTATTAGCTATATGGATAATTATGCCGATATTAATATTTTCATTTAATCATTCACCTATCATCTCTTCTTTAGCTGTTTATACAAAAAAAAGGTATAAACAAGATGCCGATATAAAAGCATCTAGGATAATAGCTTTTAGTAATATTTTAATGATTATCACAGTAGTTATTTTTGTAATTAGCTCTATGTTGACTCTATCACCTGATGACCTAATGAAAGCAAAAGAAGAAAATATCTCTATCTTATCTTACCTTGCCAGCCATTTTGATAATTACTCTTTAGACTATATAGCTCCATTAGTTGCATTAGTTGCTATGAGTAAATCTTTCTTTGGCCATTATTTAGGTTCAAAAGAAGGTATTGATGGAATAGTTTATAAAATCTCAAAAAATTCAATTAGTCAAAAGACTATAAAACCAATTACTCTATCAATAGTATTTATATCATGCTGGCTTGTAGCTTATTTAAATCCAAATATATTAGATATGATATCTAGTATTGGAGGCCTTGTTTTAGCCATAATTCTATTCATTATGCCTATTTATAGCATCTATAAAATCAAATATCTAAAACAGTATAAAAACCCATTAGGAGATATTTTCATACTCTTTGTTGGTATCGTTGCACTATCATCTGCAATCTATGTTTTACTATAGTTCTCAAAGGTATAAATCCATTATCTTGTTTTAAGCTTGTATCTACCCATAATTACCAATATTATTACTAATGTGTCAGTTAGATTTAATTAAGCAATGGCTATTAATTTATATTCGGAAAATGACTTTCTTAGACAAAACCAAAAGATTTCTCATAAAGAATACTTTTCAAATTTCAGAAGAGATTATGCTCGTGTAGTACATTCATCATCATTTAGAAGGTTACAATCAAAAACTCAAATCTTTCCAAACTTTGAAAGTGACTTCTTTAGAAATCGTCTAACACATTCTTTAGAGGTAGCACAAATTGCTAAGTCTATAGCTGTGCGATTAAATGCTGAGCATAATTTAAACATTGATTATGACTTGATTGAAACAGCTGCTCTTTGTCATGACATCGGCCATCCGCCTTTTGGACATAATGGCGAAGTTGCCCTTAATAAAAAGATGCAAGATTACGGTGGCTTTGAAAGTAATGCCCAAACACTTAGACTAATATCCCATACGGCAAAAAAGGATTTATTAAACAAACAAAATTTTGGTCTTAACTTAACTTATCGTACTCTTGCAGCAACAATAAAATATGACTCACTTATTCCAAGTAATGAGCCTGTAATCAAAGTTACAAAAGGATACTATCAAGAAGAAGCTAGATTAGTAACGGATATAAAACAAAAACTGTTAGAACCACATAATATAGATCCTAAAGAAATAAAGACTTTCAAAACTATCGAATGCTATATTATGGATGTAGCTGATGATATAGCCTATTCAACTTATGATGTTGAAGATGCTTTAAAAGGTGGTTTTGTTGATCCATTATCAATGGCAAGTATTGATAATCAATTAATAGAAAGAATACAAAAAGCTACAGAGTCTAAATTAGCTTTATCAAAAGAAGAAATAAGAGATATTCTAAAAAATATTTTTATTGGATATATGGATTTTGGTAAAGACCCAAGAGAGATATATCAAGATTCAAAAAGGATAGCTAATAACAGTTACCTAAGAACAAAAGTTACTTCAAAACTTGTAAATGATTGTATTTCAAATATAAAAATTGATATTAATCAAAAAGCTCCTTTATTATCTCGCGTGTATCTAAGTGATGAGACTGAGAAACAAGTTGAAGTACTGAAAAAATATATCCTTTTCAAAGTTATAACCTCACCTAAGCTAAATATTCTAAGGTATAGAGGACGTGAAATAATTTCTGAAATTTTTGATATATTAATAACCTCAGAACTTCATTCTAGTCTTCTACCAGATGATATTGGCGCTATTTTCCATGCTGCCGATACAGATCAACAAAAAGCCCGGATCATAAGTGACTATATCTCAAGTATGACAGACAGATACATTATAGAACTCTATAATCAGTTTAAATCTGATCCTTCAGCAATGATTTTTAAACCATTTTCTTAAGATTTTTTATTATAAACTCTATCTAAATAAACTGCTGCTGCACCAAAAACCTGAAAATCTCCATCTGAACTAGACCACTCTAGCTTAAGTTTCTTAGGCGATTGAGTATATGCAAAAGATCTAATTTCTTCCCACATTTCATTTTCAAAATACTCTCTTGCGGATATTATCGATCCAGCTAATATAATTGCCTCTGGATCTATAGTATACATAATGGACTTTATAGCATTACCTAAATGCTTACCAAATTGCTTATATATTTCTATAGCATCTGTATCATTGTTTTTAGCTCTCTTAAAAAGTTCAGCTCCATCAATACCTATTTTCTTTATAAAGAATTGACCACTACAATAATCTTCTAAGATTCCATCTAAATACGGTAACATCCCAAACTCTCCAGAGCCACAGTTAGAGTCTTGTAGTAGCGTACCATTATTAATGATTCCTCCACCAATACCTGTTCCTATAGTGATACCCACAAAGTTTAGATATTCTTTCCCTTTACCATACAACCTTTCGCCTATAGCAAAACAATTTGCATCATTATCTATATAAACAGGGACTTTAAACTCTTCTTCTAAAATCTTTTTTAGATGAACTTCTTTCCAAGATTTTATATTTTGAACATCATATATAGTGCCAGTTTTTCTATCTACTACACTAGGTATTCCTACGCCAATGCCTTCGACATCATCAGAAAAAACATTAGCTATAGTTTCCTTAATAACTTTAATGACTGATTGGGCGTCATATTCACCAGCTGCTGGAATTTTATTTAATGAGGTTTTGAGAAGTGTCGTCCCGATGACTTTTCCCGCATTTATTTTGGTTCCACCAATATCAACACCTATTATTACTTTATTTTGGATTTCAGTTTGCTCAAATATATTCATATTACCTACTTATTAAATAATTCTTTCAACTTCACAGTTTTATTATTTACTAATGGTTTTGCAGTTATCACTACATATAATAGAAATATTATTGTCAAATAGACAAAGCAAATACCTATTCTTAATCCAAATATATCTCCCATACTACCTACAACTAGTGGAACTATTGCCCCACCGATAATCCCTGTACAAAATATTCCTGAGATTGTTCCATGATGAGATTTTAATGAGTTCATACCTAATGAGAAAACTCCTCCATACATGACAGAAGTTAAAAATCCACATATAGGGAAAAATACTAACGCAAAGGTTGCAGATCCAAATAGTGCAAGCCCTAAAGATATCAATTGCAGAGTTAAAAATACTTTGAGGATATTTCTAACATCATATAGCTTCAATAAAACTATACCTAAAATACCTCCAACACATTGCATAATCCAGAATAATGCTACAGTCGTATTACCATATGTTTCCGTATTTAACCCATGATAATCACTTAAAAATTTAGAAATCCAGACACTAATACCTTGCTCTTGGCCAACATATGCAAATATAGCTAAGAAATATATTAAAACTACCTTATTTTTCAAAAGGCTTAATACTGTTGAAAATCCTTCAAGCTTTTCATCATCTTTAAGCTTAACTTCAGGGAATTTTATAAAGCCAATAAATATTACCAATAAAAACATTACTATTGCATTAAACCAATATATAGACACCCAACTAAAATTTGTTCCTATTAGTTTAGTGAAGAATAATAAGAAATAATTACTATCGCCATTATATGGTAGGTTTATAACTAAATATGATAATACGAATGGACTTACAAAAGATGCACTACCAAAGAACACTTGTTGTAATACTGAGAAAAATGAATAATTTTCCTCTCCACCAGCAACTCTTAATAAAGGCCAAAAAGCTACTTGTAATATTGCTGCAGCAGTGCCCACTGTAAATAAACTTATTAAATAAGTCATATAGCTAACTTTAAGACAAAATAATATAGAACCTAAAGAACCTAAAAAGAATGCAAATAGAATCATCTTCTTACTACCATATCTCTCTAGCATATACCCCGCTGGAATAGAAATAATATAAGCTATAAAAAATGCAAAAGGTAAAACCCCTGCTTGGGAAAGTGTTAGATGAAGATCTTGCGTAGCATCAGGGATTATTGGTCCTAGAATATTTGTAACAAATGATACTGCAAAAAAGCCAAGCATCACCACCCATACTATAAGATAATTCTTTTTCATAAGCTCTCTTAATTGTTATATAGCAGCTTTTCTACTAACTACTAAACCAAACATAGATATAACAATTGTAGCAACAATTAACAACATTGGGATAAAAATTGAGCCTGTCATGTTAATTAATAACATTGACACTAGAGGAATAGGTGAAGAAAAAATTAGATATCCAAAGTTATATGAAATACCTAGACCTCTGCACTTATAGCTAGGTTTAAACATATTAACAATAATGACATTATACGTAGGAGCTATGAACCCTAAAATTATTGAGATAGCAATAAATGGTCCAAATACATTATTTGCTTCTAATAAATTTTTATAGAATATAGGAACTATTGCTAATGTAATTATCAACAATAAAGCCATCATTTTCTTCTTTGATACATAGTCACTTATAAACCCTCCAATAATACAGCTTACTGTCATTACTATAGAGCCTATTAAAAGTAACTCAGATATATCTACACTTGCATTAACATATTCTTTATAGAAAGCTGGGAGAAACATATATAGTTGAGTCATCATCATCGCAACTGATGAAACTAAAGCGATACCTATAAAAATTCTTTTAAGAAATACTCCTATTTCTTCTTTTACTTCAGAACTCTTGTCAACTAAGAAGTCATAACTATCTGTAACACCCTTTCTTAGGAAATATATAAAAAATGTAAAAACTGCCCCTAATAAAAATGCAATTCTCCATCCATACTCTGCCACAAATTCAGAAGAAGTAAATTTAGTCATAATGAAGAAAACTAGAGTTGTCATCATAATACCTAAACTAAGACAGCTAAAAACAATACCCGTAACTAAACCTTGTCGATTTGGAAAGCTCTCCGTAGAATAAGTCACTGCAATAGGAATTTCAGCACCTATTGCAATACCTTGAATACATCTAAAAACCACAAAAAATACTGTTGCCCAAACACCAATTTCATTAACACTCGGTAATAATGCCATTCCTAATGTAGATATAAATAATAAGATTATTGTTACTCTTAAAACAGCAATTCGGCTATATTTATCCCCAAAATATCCAAAGAAAATAGCTCCAAAAGGCTTAACAAAATAGCTACCTGCAAATACTAAAAAAACCATTAGAGTATTAGTCACAGAATTAGAAAAATCAAAAAACCTAGAGCCTATAACACTTGCAAATATTGCATATATTGCAAAATCATAATACTCAAATGCTCCACCAAGACTAGCAAAGAGAACTTTTTTATAGTTATTCATCAACTTGATTTAAAAAAAATAGTTTACATTTAATGATAATTATAAAACTAATATTTTTCTAAAGAAACTATTTTAGAAACAAGATAATTGTTATAAATAATCTAATTTACATATGCTTGTGATAATTCTAATATCTCAACTGTATAAGCATATTTTTCAATTTCTAGCTTATTAGAGTCTAATATTTTTCTTACTTCTTCTTTAATATCTAATGCTATTTCTTTCAACAAATCTTCGGTCCGTCCAGATAATACTTTAATTGTTAAACCAATTAATTCTTTTTCTTGAGAGTTTGCCACTAAACAATAATCATATTTATAATATCTATTTTTAAAAGTCTCTATTTTTGTCGGTAATCTTTCTAACAAAATAGACTGGCTTCGATTTAATATATGCTTTGCTATATTAGTATCAAAAGAGTTTGGTATTTCTAATATAATATGAGGCATTATAACTCCTATTTTAAATATCTTTTTAATGGTATTGCTAAAGAAATAGTCCTAATAATATAAAAACCCAACATAGCTAACCATAACCCATAATTTCCTAAAAATGAAAATATATAAACTAAAATCATATAGAAAAACATTGATATAATCATAGCATTTCGCATAGCTCTAGTCTTCAACATCCCTACAAACACACCATCTATCCAAAAACTAAACGCTGCAAATATAGGAAGTAATATTGAAAAAATAATATATTTATTGATCTCACTTATTACAGCTGGAATAGATGTAAACATATTTATAATTACATTACTAAATATTGTATAACTTATAGAGAAAATAATGCTTATAACCATACACTGAACTAAAGTTTTTACTATGATCTCTTTCAATTTCTCTCTGTCTTGTCTTATATAAGATTCTCCTATCAGGGTTTCTGTTGTATTGGCTAAAGCATCTAAAATCATTGCAATAAAAACTGCTATCTCAACCAAAATAGCATTTGCTGCTAATGTATTTTTACCATAGTAACTAGAAAATATATAAAAAGAATTAAAGCTTACTAAAAGACAAAATGAACGGATAAAAATATTACTATTTACTTTTAAAAATGGAAGATAGCTTTCGATATTTAAAAACTCAAATTTACTAAATATTAATATAAGCCCTATACTTTTTGATTTCAAAAAACATATAGCAGAAATTAAGAGTATTAATAACAATAAGCCCTGTGAAATCAGCATTGAATAAGCTATTCCTTTTAAACCCATAGCTAGGATATTTATAAAGAAACAACTTAATAAAATACCTAGCATAGTACTCAAAAGTGATGAGACAAAAACTATTTTTGTTTTTTGTATCCCTATAAAAAAACCTAATAGCACATAATTCAATAATGCAAAAACAACACTATATATCGCTATATTATAGAACTCCTTTAATAAGAGTAAGACACTATCATCTGTATTTATTATTGAGATTGCCACCTTATAGATTAAACTCTTAAATATAAGTATTACAAGGGCCAATGATAAAGCTACAATAATTGCTCTAATTAGCAATTCGGCTATTAGCTCAAAATTTCTTTTACCTAAACTTTGAGCAATTAAACCTGTCATACTCATTCTAAAAAAAGTGAAGAGAAAGCATATGAGATTTACTATTGCTACTCCTAATGCAACAGCTGCAAGATAATCACTATTATTTAAATGGCCTATCAACGCCGTATTCACGATTCCAAATAAAGGAACTGTAATGTTGGAAATTACTAAAGGAATTGATAAAAAGAGTATTTTTTTATGCATTTGTATAAACTTTAAGCTAATGCATAACTAAGAAATGGAGATATTGCTAACATAACTCCGACAAATAAAATAAAATATAAACTCTTAGATTTATAACAATGAAGTGCTGGTATTTTATAAACCAAATAAACTGGTATAAAGCAACCTACTAAACAATAAATAGGTCCAGTTAAAGGAACTAAGAAATACACATTAAATTTAAAAATAACTGATAGCCAAATCATCATAAACATTATGATATTAGCTATAAAGTTTGTTTGTGTGTAATTACTTTCTACTTTAACTAGTTTAAATATTTTATATAGAATCCCTCTTAAAGATTCACTCATACCCGCTAAGATACTAAGAAAAGAAGTTAGTATTGCACATATATTTATAATAATTCCACATATATAAAGCATAAGATTAGAGTTATGAGTTTTATCTAAAATAACAAATACAGATTGATTTGTCTTAGAAGCTTCTACAGCTAAATCATGTGGTAAAACTAAAGCAAAAGAAAGTATAAAAAAACCTACAATAGCTAATAGAATATAGAAACTAAATTTCATTGTTGAAACAGCTTTTAGTTTAGCTAGTTCAGGATTGTTTTTATATTTTAATCTATAACTAATAACCATAGGGCTTATAGATCCCATAAATAATATAGCTGTTAAGGCAAATGGAATCATAACTATAGTTTTAGGCATTATTTGATTACTTTCTGGAATATATGTAATATTTTCTAAGCTCCATAAAGGTATCATTACTAAGCTAGTCACAACTATTGCTAATAATAAAACTATTACTAAAAAGCTTGAAACCCTAACAAGTAATTTTTGGCTCTTAATACCTATATAGACCATTATTAATATTAAGAAAAAACTATATATTATATTACTATCTAGATTTGGATTTGACGTTAGTCCAAAAATATGAAGATATGATGCTAATGATTCAGTTACGACTTCAGCATATATAATTGTCCAAATCACCATCATTAGAAAATAAACTATACTTAAGAAGCTTCCCCATTTAGCACCTAAATAGTCAGTTATAACTTCACTATAAACTTTAGGTTCTTTATTTGCACATAGTGTTTCGATATAAATCTTTTGAACTAAATAAGTACCTGGAAAAGCTATAATCGCAGCAAGTAAAAAGATAAAGAGCCCCACTACTCCTATACTAACAGGAGTGAGTACAATTCCAGCTCCAACAGCCATACCAAAACTGATAACTATCCAGCCGAAATCAAATTTATCTATTTTTTTTAATATTTGAACCATGAAACTAGTATTTAAAAAAACCTTAAAACTAACTATAACAAAAATAAGTTTAAGGGGATAGATATGTACTTATGAATACATATCTATTTTAAGAAGAAAGAAAGAAAGGAAGGAATATTAGATTTTTTTCCAGACTTGGCCAGAACCACTATTTTGTGCAGGGTTATTACCTTGAGTCCACCAGTTTGCTCTGTATTTTTGGCCATTATAAGTTACTGTATCTCCAGTATTATACACTTGGCCACTACTCCATGGTCCACCAGCTACTAGAGGAGTTTCCCATGGTCCACCATTTGCTGGGTTATCACCTTGAGTCCACCATTTAGCAGTATACTCTTTACCACTATAAGTTACCTTATCTCCACCATAGTAAACTGTATTAGAGTCCCATGTCCCATTGCTTGGCGCAGGTGTCGGAGCTGGCGTTGGCGCAGGTGTCGGAGCTGGCGTTGGCGCAGGTGTCGGAGCCGGTGTCGGAGCCGGTGTTGGAGCTGGTGTTGGAGCTGGTGTCGGAGCTGGTGTTGGAGCTGGTGTCGGAGCTGGCGTCGGAGCCGGAGCTGAACCTACATTTTGCCATGCATATTGGCCATAGATTCCAACCGGATTATAAGCTGCATTTGAACACCACCCACCTTCTGTACACTTATAATTATTACCATCAGAAGCTCTAACAATATCACCAGTAGCATATGTATTTCCTGCAACATAATCAGGATTATTACCACTAGGGGCTGGAGTTGGAGCCGGTGTTGGCGTTGGAGTTGGAGCCGGTGTTGGCGTTGGAGTTGGCTCTTCTTCATCACCTACGTTAGCAGTTGGAAGATTAGCATTACAATTATAAAGAGAATTATTATCCAATTTGAAAGCTTTACATGTTGCTTGTAAAACTTCACTAGGCGTCGGCCAATTGCTATCCCAATACCCCATATAATCTCTATCATATCTTTGATCTTTATAAAGATCCCACATGATCATACCTACTGATCTGCCAGACTGTGCTTCAGAATTTAAAATACTTGTCATCTGATCTTTTGAAAGTGGTAAATCATTACCAGATCCTTTAACAGGATAAGCTGGCTGACCAACCTCAAAACCAAACTGAATCTTTCTATTTAGGCTAAATGTTCCTGGAGTAATACTTTGGTTTTGTAACTTAGTAGGAGTATCAGAAGATGCCCCTAAGTAATGGTAATACTCATCCATATAGTATTTAACTTGGGCTGCTAATGTATAAGAGCCATTTAAATACTGACCATCATTTTTAGATAAATCATAACTCATAACAGATAATGCATCTAAATCTTGTGCCACACTCTTATCTTTTGCAGCAACATTATATACTAAGCCTTTCAAGTTACCATAATACCAAGGCCCACCATCTTGAAGGTGATTTTTTGAACTCCATGTAAGTACATTTGTAGGTACAGCACCAACAGCTGGTAAAGCTGCTGAAAGTTTAAGATTTGGATTAATTTTTTCAATCTTATCATGAACAACTTTGATTATAGCCGCAAATTTATCTACTGTTTCTGGCATTGCTCCAGGATTTCCAGTATCAATAGTACCTTGAACTTTACCATTAACATTTTTAAGCTGATTAGATATACCCATATCAGCCATCAAGTCTTGATATTGTTGATAAGTAATATTACCATCTTGAACAAAATCTTTTATTTGCCATTTATTATTTAAAAGTTTTGATAAAGAGTAACTATTTAAATCAGCATGCCAGAATTCTTCATAGTCAAGATCGATACCAGAAGCCCCTAAATCATTAGCCAATTTAACTAAGTTTTCATAAGCCTTATCTGCTTGTTGAGATGATGCTGGATCCTCAAACTCCCCTCTCTTATAATTTTCAAAGGCAGTTCCTTGAGTATTTTCAGGAATTGGATTAGGGAAAGTATCATACAACCCATCATCTGGACCACACATATTAGCTCTAGGAGTTTGTTGACCTAAAGCTGTTAAAGATTGAGTATATAAAGCCGGATCACAACTGAAGTTCCAACCACCAACAGCAATATATACATGAACACCTGCTGCCTCTAACTGAGATACAATAGCTTTAAGTTTTTGGAAGTCAGCTTTTGCTTTTGGATCATTCTGTGCTGCTGTTATTTGAGAACTTGATGCATTACGATCAATAAAATAACCAAATAAACCTGTTCCTGCTAAACTACCTGATTGATAGTAAAATAAACTAGGCTGAACAAACGATAATATAATTTTATTGAAGTTTGCACCTTGATCTGTAATTTCATCTGCTAAAATTTGTAATCTATCTAGTGAAGCCCATTTAGAACCACTGTCACTATCACCTAAGTAATAAGCTGTCACTAATGGTTGTTTTGCTTCATTTAATTCAGCAGCAGTTACTGCATTTGCAGCACTTATCCCACCAAATAAAGTAGCAGCTAACGCGACACTAAGCCTTTTTAATTTCATAAAACCCTCTCTTTGTGATTTTGTATCTTAAACTAATTTATAAGTATTTTATTTATCCTATTTCTAGCTGAATTTTATATTAAATGATTAAATTTAAATAGAAATTATACAGCAGAATATTAAATATTTATAAATATATATTAATTTAAAATTAACCAAATTGTCAAGTAGAGAACCTATTAAATTATTTACTATTTAGTCCCAAATATCTTATCGCCAGCATCCCCTAATCCTGGAATAATATATTTCTTTTCATTTAAATGGCTATCTATAGAAGCTGTATACAATTCAACATCTGGGTGAGCTCTTTCTAAGGCTTGCATCCCCTCTGGCGCCGAAACTAAAGTTATTATTTTTATACTTTTTGAACCTGCTTTTTTAAGTAAATCTATTGTTGCAATCATAGACCCTCCTGTTGCTAGCATAGGATCAACTATCAAAGCCGTTCTTTGATCAAGCTTGTCACATAGTTTAGAAAAATATGGTACTGGTTCAGCAGTTTCTTCATTACGATACATTCCCACCATACTTACTTTTGCAGCGGGAATATGTTCAAAGACTCCATCCATCATACCTAATCCAGCTCTTAAGATAGGAACTACTGTAAGTTTTTTACCTTTGATCTGTTTTATTTTAATTTCATCACCATTCCAAGCAACAATTTTAGTATCCTCAAGCTCAAAACTTTCAGAAACTTCATAGGTTAGTAAGCTTGCTATTTCCTGCGTAAGTCTTCTAAACTCTTGTGTACTTATATCTTTAGCTCGCATTAGTCCAATTTTATGCTGTACCATTGGATGTTTAACTTCTACAATTTTCATCTCAGATTTCTTCTTAAAAGTATTTTTACTATAAGAATTTTAGCAAATATATATATAAATCAGTAGATTATACTAATAATCCTTTAGACAAATTGTTTTTTTATCTTCATAATGTATTGTGAGAAATGAGAAAAAATGAGAAATTATGAGAAGCCTAGCTAATATATCAGAGGCTAATATATATGACTCTGTAAATTATATATCCTCTACAACAGATCAAGATTCATCAGCTCTAATTGCATTAGAAGCTAATGACTATCTTATTAAATCTAATAATAAAGATTTTGATTTGATTAAAACTCAGCTTAAAAACACAAGGAGTTTATACCAGAACAACCTTATTTCTGATCTAGATTATAAGAAATACAAGAACTATTACGAAATAGCTTGGCTAAAAAAAAGAATTAATGATTATAATGAATATTTTTCATCAAACTATAAAGATACGGAGAAAATATCTATTGCAATAGATGAAATAAAAAAATCTTGTCAGAATAAAACTATACTAAAACTACCCTACAAATATCTTAAAAAAATTACAACCCTCATAAATACATTGCAAAATGTTATAGAGAGATCATCAGACTTACAAAAGTCTAAACTCTTATACAAGCTTAACAAGCTAGTAAACAATCATCTTTCTAAAACTATTGCTTACAATGATATTTTACAAAAGCAAAGTATAACAGTTAATATAAGTCCAATAAATTCAGATTTTACTTTAAAGAATATTGATTTTTCTTCCACTGAAAACAAAAAAATCTTTAATGAAAAAAAACTAACTTTAAAAAATTTACATATTAAAAACTTAAAAATAAAAGAATCTTTATATGGACTGGAAGGAGCAATACATTTCCAACTAGTCTATCCAAATAACCATCCTGACTTTGAATTTCTACTAAATGCTAGCCAACCTATTTTATTAGATATACAAATAAAAGATACCTTTAATTTTCTGAAAAAAGATTCTAAAACTGATCGACATGAAAGGCTAACTCGTTTTGTTGTAATAGGAAATGTAACCGATCTCGTAGATATTGAAGAAAAATATGAATTTAGCATCTTTTCTCTCAATGGAGATAAGACAACAACAAATATGAAAGAATTTAAAATAGAGTTTAATGATCCTTTAAAATCACTATGGAGCCTACACAAGCCCATATATGTGGATGTTAAAAAAACTCTAGATGATGTAATTAAAGATAATTTCTTTTTTGAAAAACTAATCACTTTAGATACAAATAAAAGTGAAAATTTAAAAAATAGATTACCTCAGATATTTGTATCTACAATAAATAGAAACTTTTATGACTTTTTTATCGAACAATTACAAATTAATAAATGTGTAATCAAATACTTTTGTGATAAAAAAACTGGAAAAATAACTTACTATATTGTTGATAAAATTGATGATTCACTTAAAAAAAGTATAGCTAATACAGATGAAGAGTTAGAGCAAAAACTCTCTTCTTATGATATAAATAGCTTTAAAAATCAAAAACTTCTTCAACAAGAACTTATTTTTTATATAAAACAAAATGGAATTACTCCTGATATTACTTTAAATGGTAATAGAAAAATTACCAAATCTAATAATAACTCTTCGAAACCCTTTTCATCAGTATATGAAGATATTATAAATCCTACATTTTATCATCAACATGAAGAGCCTGATGAAAATAAAGAACAAGATTATTCTTATGTTCTTAAACTTAGTACAAAGAACACCCTTCCTTTTATTGATAGCGATATTAGCTTATCTAGCCTTCAAGCTGACGATCATATGCTTGGATCAAAGAATCTTAAAAATTTTTATATAAGTGAACGAACTATTGAATTTAAGAGAAGCCAATACGCTACACAAAAACTCTATGAAGATTTAAATGATTTTCACTATAAGTCTGATTCAGATTCAGACACTTATGAGAAAATTATCTTTTGTAGCTATCCTAGCCTAACTCACCAAGAATCTATAACATACAACCTATTAGACTATAAAGAATTGAGAGCTGAGTACCCTTATTTCAAACCTTTTGAATCATTAAATATAATTGGTAAAGTTACCATTGGTGATAATGTTAATAAAGATTCAAAAAAAGCTTATAAGTTTTTCAAAAACTTTAAATCTGAGGAAAGCTCTTTTTCAGAGTTTCAAGAAAATGGTGAAAAAGGCACACCAACGATATTTAATAGTAAACTTCAATTATTTTATGCAATAGAAATACCTAAAGAAATATTAGGTCCAAAATGCTCTGAAAAGCCTATTTTATATATGCCATCTAAAATAAATGTAAATTCAGCAAACAACCAATTTATGCCTTTACGGAATGACGATATAGTTATATCTCAGCTCCAATCAGTAGATACATGTGAAATTACCCAAATAATTTCTAATACTGCAATATCTACAGATAAAGCTCAGAAACAACTGTTACAAAGACAATTATTAGGAGCAAAAGAAAATTGCGAAATTGCCTACACACAAGCTAATGATGATGAAACTTACTCCGTAATTCAAGAAAATGAAAAAAATGAGAGTTCTTTTTTTATAAACAATAAAAATGGAATTTTCTTAAAATATAAAGCAAAAGGAAACTAATATGAACTTTATAATAGAATACCCTCTAATTACTCTATTAATAATACTTATATTTGTAGTAGGACTGTTCTTTGCCATAGCCTTTTTAAAGAAGATAATGTCTCGTCCTAAAAAACAACAATCTATTTCTACCAACATAATAAAAACGGCTAGAAAACTTATAAAAAGAAATGGTATAAAAAATAAATTAAGTGGATTATACATATTTTATGGAGATTTTTCCTCAGCAAAAGACTATTTGAATAAACTTAAACCTAATGCAAATATCTTAAACTATAATGATTTTACTTATATTGCTATTGACAGAACAAAAACAACGGTATTAGTAAATCATGATAATATATCTAATATAAGAGTATTAAAAAATAAGCTTAACCTTCAATACTTCAAGCTTAATGTATGTTTTAACATCTCAGGCCATAATTATTACGAAGAGAATTATCTAAAAGAGATTTGTAAAATATTCCCAAGACAAGAGTTTAAAACTTTAGTTATATCCTTTTATAGTAATGAATCATTAGAAAGTATTGATTCTTTTAATCAAGCCATAGGAAAAGATAACACCTTTAAACTAACTAAAGATCCTAATATAGATCATAAAGCTCTTAAAAATCTTGCTTCAAAAGTTCTAAACAACAAAGATATAACTACTAAAAAATATTTCAATATAGTAACTCTTAATAATATTGGGAAAACTATCTCAAATATATATCCAGAACTAAAAGCTGTTGATAAAGAGATTTATTTATATTTTGACTTGAATAAACCAAATAACGTGGCGATTAAAACAAGTATTAGTATCATTAGGTCCCCAAGATCTATGATAATCAATCTGATTTCATTGGCTTTTGCTTCTGTTTTTATTATAAATATTTTGCAAGACCTTAACTTAAAGCCAAAAATCACATTTAAAGATACTCAAGACGCTTCTAACGAAGACCTAACGTCGCTTTCAAATAAATTTAAAGATAGGTTAGATGGTGATGTCATATTAAGTAGCATCTACCCTAGCAATATAAAATATCATTATATTAATAAGCAATATGCTGATATTGCTGTAAGTCGCATTATTACAAAGAATTTTAATGAAACTACTGACTTATCAGATATTACGGCATATTTAATATTTTTTGAGTATATGGACAATAACTACATAAACAACAATACTAAAAATATTGTTAAAGTTATTAGTAGCTTGACCTCCATGTCAGAAGAGCAGTTAATGGCTGTAATAAAATACACTAGCCCTTCTGTTAAGCAAGATGTAATGAATAGTGTTTTACAAAGAGTTAATAAGCTGTATGATAGTGGTTTGATTCAAGTAGATCCAAAATCAAAGGATTATTTAACTACTAAAGGTTTCAACATAGAATACTTAGGACTATCAGATACACAAAGAACAAAGTTTATAAACCAAATTTACACAAGATATTTATATAGATGCACAATTGATAGTGTTATACCAGAAATGACAAAAAACTTTGTTCTTCCTACAGTTGTAAGCAACGTATTCTCAATTTATCATAAAAATTATAACCTAGCATCAAAAAGCTTATGTAACTCTACATTCATTGACTCAATGACAAAGAACATATCAGTTGTTTTAAGAGAAAGCGAGTCTAAACAAAACTTTACAAGTTTCAATTCTATGTTAAAAAATATTACTCACGTAGTATCGTCATTAGAAGAAAATAATGCAAACATACAATCTGAAAATAAGGATGCTTCACATAAGATAACCGTTTCTCTAATAAATTACGTTTTAAATAACATTGTAAACTCAACATATAACCGTGAAGAACTTCCTTTAACTGATCATGTGGAAAAAGAATTATATATGAGATTTACACCTAACTTTTACAGTAAAGAGATATTGATATCTCCTATTTATTCAAAAGAATATGTAAGAGACAATATAATTACTTTAAATAAAAGGTTCGACAAATTAATAACTAATTTAAAAGATAATTATGATATTAATCCTGATTTTATAGCTTCTATATATAAAAACTCTGTACAACATTATGAGACAAATTATATACAAGCATATAATAATATTATTGATGATCTAAATGCAGATAATAATTTTGAACAACAGATAAACAGTAAGGAAAGCTTAACCCTTTACTTATCTGTCATGACTTCAAAAGACTCGTCTTTTAATAATCTGATAAAGTTTTACCATGATAATACTGACTTAATACCTGATAAAGAAGATATTGAAAAAGGAAAAGATACTAAAAAAGATAAAAATGGCAAAGAAACGATATATGGTAAACTAACTGACTATTTTAAAGGTAAAAAGAAAGAAAATGAGTTTCCTTTATACTCAGTGATTGATAAAAGCTTTGATGAAAATAATACTTATCTTGATTCAAAATCTTATCAAGATTATAAGCAAATATTTAGTCAACTTGGGGGGCTCATTAAAGAAGAAGGATACACAAAGACATATAAAGAATTAGATAAAGGCTATAAACCTCTAGAAAAAGTATATTCAGAGCTTTCTTCTATTAATAACACAGATAATAACAGCCTATATCGCTTATTGAAAACTCACTTAGATGTGGCAGTTAAAGCGATAAAGATAATAGCAATAAATGATGCTATTACCAATTTAGATAATGCTGTAAGTCTGGAATATAATTTTATGAATAATCAATTCCCTTTAAATTACAATAGTGACAAAGTTATATCTAATGAGGTTCTTACAAAGCAATTAGATACTTCTGGTTATGTGTATACACAGATGAAAATTTATCTAGAGCCTCTACTTACTTATAATAAAGATACTGATCAGTGGGATAGTGTTGATCTAACTACCCCTAAACAACGAAGTTATGTAGAAAAATTTAATAAAGTTTATAAATTAAATAAATTTCTATGGGATGATAAAGGTAATCCAAAATCTATTGATTTTAAATTAATACCTATATCAAATGAAGCTAATGATTATACCTTCTTTAGTTTAATACTAGATAAAGAAAGTTTTATAAATTCTTTAAACATAGATTATTCTCATGGTATGAAGATACCATACAAATGGAACTCAAATGAGCCTACAACATTAATTATAAAGTTTAAAAATGGAACTACAGCTCAGAAAAGTTATACGGGAGACTGGTCTATACTTAAAGCTATTAAAGATGCTCAATGCAATGACCAAAATATTTGCACATGGACTCTTCAATATGAAGGAAGAAACTACTCTATTAGCTTCAAAGTAGAATCAGAATTTCTCAAAACACTAGGTTGGCAAAGAAAGGAGGAATCTTAATATGATGAAATATTTATCAAAAATATTTTTAATAGGAATTACAGTTCTTGGATTAAGTAGCTGTGCAAGTAGTGGTCTATATATTGATAACAATGTTCCTAAATCTAAAATTGTTTTAGAAGAGAATCCAGATCAGAATACTTTTTATGCTGATACTTACGAGTCTGTAAGCCAGAGAATATATGATACAAATGTGAAAGTCATAAATCTTCAAGATGGAGAGAATGACTTCCCTCTAAATAAAGACTCTAAGGAATATGCTGTATATTTCATATTACCAATAACAGATAACAACAAATTACAAAATTGGAAATTCTTAATAGATCCTACAGATAGTAACGAATTTACTATAGATAATGGAAATGTAACTAAAGACTAATAAGGAGATGCCATGTCGCATGCAGACCATCTTTTTAACCTTGAGGACAAAGGGTTATATATAGATATAAAAGACCAGGATAAAGGCTGCTCGACCAAACTAGAATCCGATGGCAAAATGACTACTAAAGTTACTGATACCATCGAATCAACAGCAGATAAGCAAATTTTAGCTAATGTCAAAGATTCTAAAATGTCTATAACAGAAAAAGAAATAGTCTTAGCAACTAAGAATGCTAGTATCATGCTAACAAATGACAAAATTATCCTAAAAATAGGCAACTCAACTATAACTATGCAAGACTCTAGCATTTCTATTGAATCCACAACTATAAATGTAAAAAGCTCTGCTGGAATCAATATAGAAGCTGGTCAAGATGTAGGAGTTAAGGGTTTAAATAATAATATTAAAGCTAGTGTAGCAACCAATGTAGAAGGTACAACAGTTAATATAAAAGGCAATGCTACAGCTAGTATTAAAGGAAGCGCAGCTACTATGGTGGGTTAATAATGTATAATGAATTACCAAAGAATCTAGAAAACTTATATATAAATATATCTCTTTATTATAAGCAAGAGTCTGGATTTGTATTGGGTAAACTAAATGACAATATTAATTATATAGATTCATTTTGTACAAAAGAAATTACTAGAAAAATTGATATCTATAACCTTGCATTCATTATCGAAGAAATAAAGTATTCAACAAATTATTTACTATCTTCTGAAGCAATTATATATAGCAAATTAATTGAAGATAATTTAGCTAAAATTGAAGCAATTAAAGATTATGACGACCTATATCAATCTTTAAAAATCTTAAAAATTCAACTATCTAAATACAAAACCATTTTAAGTAATGACTTCTCTAAAAAACTTAATGACCTAGAAAATAAAAATCCAAAAGAAACAATTTCTGACTTAAAATCACGTATTCCTCCTGATAATACTCTTCAGCTAAAGAACAAAGATATATTAATTGACTTATATATAAAAACCTTTAAGCATCCTGAAAGCCAACAATTAATTCAGAAATACAAAGATTTTTTTTCTGAAATTAAGAGTTTTACTAAAACACAACAAAATGTGAGCGAGTTTATACCATTAAATAAAAATCGAATTTTAAGCTTATTACGACTTGCTTATTTTATTAAGAATGGTGCTAATATAAGCAAGCCAATTTCTAGTACTGACTCTTTATTACTAAAAGCTTTTTTACCCTATGAACAAGATTTGTTAAACTTAGAGTTATTAAATAACTATTTAAATCTAACGACTTCAGATATATCTCTTAAAAATCTTTTTAATGAAAATAGTGATTTTATAAAAGAACTTAAGGATACTATAGATTTTGGCATATTCTCCTCCTCACAGTACTTTTCAGACTTTAAAATAAGCAATATATTTTTCCCTGAAAATAATATAGCTCAAAATGATAAATTGAATAACTTAGATGAGCTTATAAGTAGAACGCATGAGCTACCAAATTTACTTTTAGATATAAATACTCTTTACAAAAAATTAAATACTCAAAATGAAATATATCATAATTGCTTTATTGAGATAGAAAATGAAAGTAATATAGAGAAGCTACTTAAAAACTCTCCTGCAAAAATATTAAGTGATCTTGCAAACAAATATTTTTCTCTTCTATTAGATATAGCAACAAGTATAAATATTGCTCTTGCAAAAAGAGACTTTAACTTACTTGAACCTTTTATACAGTTTGAAAGCTACTTCGAAAATATATGCCAAGAGGTTTCTGTGAATTCATCTTTCAATAGCAATAATACCCTTAAATACTATATATCATCACTAAATAAAACTACTCCGCAAATTAATCAAAAGTATAGTACATTTTTAAGAAAAGAAGATAACTTAGTAGAGGAACTATCAAATAATATTATCTCTGATGATATATATAAAATGGAGCTCTTCTTAGCAAAAGCAAATAGCTTCCAAACCTATAAAGAAATAACCACTAAAGAACAACAATCTAATAAAGAAAAGTTTGATGTCGAAAAAAGTCTAAAAACTATAGATAAAGATATAGATAATAATAAGATAGAAAGCGCTAATACTACTGCAAAAAGACTAACTATCTACCTATTAAAGAATGCTTATTATAATGTGCCTAAATTAATATCAATACGAAACTTACCACCCTCTTCAAATAAGGTTTTTTCAATAATGCAGAATATATCTAATGACAATACTGTAATTAAAAACCTTATTAATAAACAAAACTTATATTGGAGTACCTAAAATGTTAAATACAAATCTTTTAGAAAACTCATTACAAAAGTTAAGCGAATTACAGCAAGATTGGGGTAGTAGTAAGGATTCTATAGATAACTTAATTTCAGAATTAAATAGTATAAAAAGTTTTTTATCACCTACTAAGCTTAACATTTCAAGTAGCGCCTCTACACTTACTCCTAGTATGACTGCCATGATAAAATGCTCATTTAGTATAGCACCAGGAACTTATTTAAGTATTAGAGTTAAAACATTAGCTGGAAGCTTACCTAGCTCTAATATAACAGATTCAAAACTTGGTGTTAATGTATTACCTTTTGCGGGCTGTACAAATCCAGCAAACCCGACAATGAACCCTTTTGTGTTCCCGTGGGTATGTATCCCAATGCTTACTCCTTTTATACCCACAAATCCAACAACGTTATTAGAGAATGCCCCCATAACAACGATAAATAGCAAGGCAATGTGTACATTTGCACCTGGAGGCATAGTTAGTTTTATTAATAGTGGGCAAATCAATGCTAAAACATCATGAGAGAAATATAATGGATAAATCAGCTGAAAAAGATTTAACTACAACTGAAGCTATTATACTTAAAAAAGCTTTTGATAGAATTGGCGAGGAAATAAAAGAAGATTTTGATAATAGAATATCTGACTATAGTAATAGCTTACTCTTTAAATATTATAGTAGCTTTTACTACTTCCTGCCTAAACTATATTTATTAGAGATAAAAGACAAGGGACATAATGGATATTATATTCCGCCACAAGAGTATTTTTTTATAGAAGATAAAAGAAATGCTAAAACTCTAACTTATACTACAAAATCAGAAACTGTCATTGCGCCTATAAGCAAAATTAAAACTATAAAAAATAATGATATTATAAATGTTTCACTAACTTTTGAGAATCATTTCGAATATGACTATCTAACTCTCTGGCTAGATCCTAACTTATGTGATGAAAACCCTTTTTTTGCAGCATATTTATTCAATCAAATCCTACAAAGTAATAAAAACGATGCTTTTGCTAGAATACAATTTACAAATGATACTTATGCAACTAAAGATATAACAATTGAAGCTGTAAACTTAGAATTAAAGCCTACTGAAAACATTATATTAAATTTATATGCTCCTAGCTGCATATATGGATTTAATGTAAAAATAAAAGATCTTTTTAAATATAAATCTAATACTGTAGAGAAGATAGACCTTAGTTTCAAAATCTTAACTGATAACTATAATCAAGAAAAAATTTCATCTTTATTCAAAGTAAACTTAATACCTATATTCAATAGCTTTTATGACTATTCTCATGCGACATTTGCTGCCATGAATTTATCTGAAAGCAAATTAAGACATCCCGAAATAGAGGATGCTTATGCAACAGATGTAATATCAATATATGAAAACAATAAGCTTTGTGATTTCAATGGCTATTACTTTAGTGGACAAAATGAATATTATTTTAACTCTAATAAACAAGCCCTTAACTATAATATAGTCTTTCCTCAGCTTGATAGAAATCTTTATGAAACCAAGATTCATACTTACTCAGCATGGTCTCAATTGACTAAAGTTTCAGATCTTATAGAAATCAATTCAAATGCTATTACATCAATAAATTGTAAAATATCTCCTTTAATCATAAGAAATGAGATTCAGAATTATAATCAGAATGCTGATTCAATATATAATATGATAGATATGCTAGTATCTGGCAATATTTACACAAAAACAACTTTTGTGGCTATAGCAAGGCTTTTAAAAGCTCATGATCACTATATATCATTATTAGTCGACTTATTACAAGACTTACACTTAGATACTCTAACCAATGAACTAATATTAACACCAAGTAAGAGGTATAACGATGAACATAAATACTTTCTACAATACTTTACTGAAATCATATGCAAATTCATTAATCAAAACACTTTTAGCTTTGTAAGAAAAGTTATATTAAACACAGCAGGTAGGTAATAAAAATGTCAGATTTAAAAGAAATAGAAATCATTCTAGAAATCATTAAGAAAACAGAAGACGTTATTAATAGTGAGAGTTATGATAATGAGCAAATTGCTTATTATCGAAATGATGTAAGAAAGCATGTTTTTTTCTTACAAGAAGAACTAATGGAAAAATACAGCGATATCATTTGTAAATATATAATATTTCCAGTTCTTGCCTATGTAGATGAGAAAATGATGTTAATCCGTGAAAAATCAAATAGAAATATCCAATGGGAACTTCTCCATTTAGAGTATTATGGAAGAAAAGATGGTGGTGAATATGTTTTTGAAATAATAGATAATATTACTTCAGACAATATATACCCTGAAACATGCTATCAAGTTATGTCTTTAATTCTACATAGCGAGTTTTATGGTCAATATTATGATAATCCTTATAACCATGAATTCCTAACTTACAAAAAGGATGTTGATAAATTTTTAAAAAATTTTACAAATAATTCTTTGGTTTTTATAGATAGCTCATCTGATAAATATATACCCACACAAAAAAGAAATAGAAATTTTCTAAAATATTTTTTAAGAGTAGGGATTCCTTTAGGCCTATTCGGTATAAGTGTATTAGTATTTTTAAACTGATTATTTTGGAGACGCCTTATGAGTGAACTTATAAATATTCTAGAAGACTCTTCTATAAATACTTTAGAAAGAATAAATCCAGTAAATAATTTACAGCTCTATGCTAAGTATGAAAATGCTGAGTACCAGGCTTTCTTGACAAAATTAATTGAAAATGTTGAAGACTCCAACAATATAGATATCTATAGTTTGTTTATAGCATTAAACTCAGAAATATGTCTAAATCTAGATAATCTTAACTCTATCCCAGACATTATAAACAAATATCTTATTTTTGTAGAAAATAACTTTGAAAATATCTCTCCTAAAGATAGCTCTCAAAAAAATGAATTATCTGAAAAAGGGATTAATTTATTCATTTCAGTAATAGATAGTAACTTTTCTGAGATATCTAATAACTTAGAGATATCAAACTCCTTTATAGAATTAGTTATCAAAGATATAGAAAGCCTAATAAGTTTTTTTGAAAGTAATTCGATTAAATACAATAAAACACTAAAGCAACAGCTTATTAGTACTTTAAAAAAAGTTGAAGCTTCTATAGTAACCGACACCTCTGAAGAGGATAACAGTAAAACTATAGAACCATCTAAAAAGAAAAATCTAAGAAATAAAGCGGATAGCAAGAGACAACTTAATTCGTCACAAAATCAAAACTTCCGCTCTCATAAATGGTTAACGTTAATAGAAAAAATTGAGGTTTTAAAAGAACTAATAGAAAATGAGAGAATATTTGAGACATCTATAGTTTATGATGATATCCAAAATCTACTAGTAAACTTTGATCCAAAAGAGTATTTTCCAGAGATATTTTTCCCTCTTTATAAGAAGGTAGCTCCTTATATTAAGGATATACACAAAAATATAGACCTTTACTCTAGCAGCATTCAATGGAGCATTGCTAAAAAAATGTACAATATTGATTATAATGAATTCTTAGAAAATTATGAAAAAATGCCTGAAAATAAACTTATAAATACTCCTTTGGCAGAAAGTCATTTTTATGGTACATCATCAGAAGCACAAGACTACTCTAAAGAAGAAAATAGAATTTTAAGTGATGAGGAAGCCTATAAAGAAGATATTAGTATAAATAATAAACCTTCATCTAAAAATAAAGAACTCTCCACTAAATTTAAACAATCTAATCAAGAGTATCTAGATAATAATGAAAATAATGTTGATGAAGATAGTTATTCTTATAATGATGAAGGTTATAATAGTAAGGAAGAAAGTGAGGAAGATTTGAACAAGCTATTTGATTTTTAATAACCCATGTACGCAGAGCCTATAAATTTAGATCAATTAAAAAAAGTTATAGAAAAAATTTCTATAAATAACTTATTGCATATACTTATTTATCATGGAATTGATATAAAAGATATAAAACTGATTCCTATATTAAAAAATAGTGTACCAGATTCTACCATATTAGGGATCTCATCAAATCGTGAAAGAATATATATAAAAATAAATGTATTTAAAATAAATATATTTTCTTCATTGGAAAGTAAATATCAACAATATATAAAAAATGGAAATACACAAGCTATAAATACTTTAGAATATGGTATACAAGCTTTACTTTATAGGTATGTTTTTGGTACTAAAAGCTTTCAATATCTTTTACAACAAAATGTATACAAAAAGATACCTCCTCTCTCTACAGTAAATGGCATTATAAATAGCTTATATAAACTATTTGCTGAAGACTTCTGCACTATTATTAGCTATGAAAAGAAATTTATTAATATTAAAAGAGAAGTTGCTACAGTAGGGCCAGGTAATATAGGTAGTATTTTCTTAGGTGGCTTTATACCCTCATTTGTTTACTTGATAAAAGTAAATATTATTTTCCTTAATCAGAATAGTAAAAATAAAAACATTTTGAACATAGAAGCAACAATAAAGAACTTTCATAAAAATATAAAGAATGATTTCATAGATATAATCCTTGTAGCTTCAATAGAGATGCCTAAAGAAGATATAATTTATCTTGGAGATTATAACTTAAGAAGCTAATATTTTTTAGGTGAATGCAATAAAGAACTCAAAATTTTGACTCTCAGGAAAGGCAGAAAATACGGCACTTCGGTCTGCTAAAACAAAATCCCACTCTGATCCTTTTTTAATCTCATATAGAGTATCTAAATTATTAAGACTTATAGCAAAGTTAGTCATAGAAGTATCCACTTCTTCGAGCTTAAGTCCTGATAGAGAAAGAGTAACAATACTCTTATTCCTACTAATACTTGTTATTCTAATAACATTTTTGTTATCAAATCTCGCATTATTAGGCGCATCATGTTTTCTCTTAATAACAAAATAATGTCTTTTTGCCACAAAAAACTCATCAGGAAAGTCTTCACAAATATACTTCTGACCTTGCAAATGAAATTGTACAAAATTACTAATCTTTTTATGTTTACATATATCAAAAAGTTTTTCTATTAATAATCTAAACTTACTAATTGGTTTATAAAAATCATATATAATATGTTGAATATTCTCTGCTCCATCATCAGTACTAACCTGCATCAAACTATAAATATCATGAATAATATTAAAAATATGTAAAGGATTTACATTTATCCTGTTTTTTTCAGAAAAACGTAACTCCCTATCTAATCTAGTTATTAGAAAACTTAAATATATCGAAGCATACGGTCTAGATATTGAAAAAACAAATTTATTAAAGGCTTTTAGTTCCGCCACTAATCTATTCATATTTAAAAAAAGATTATCCATCAAATAATGATCTAGTGTTAATAATGGAAAATCATAATCTACAGCTTCTAATTGACCATTATTAGACTTAAACAATGCTATTTGAATACTATATTTTACATTATAATCACGTTCTACGGATAGAGACAAATGATTAGTTATATATTTATTACCTTCTTTTTCCTTAACTTTTTCACTAATATTTAAAAAAAGAGGAATTGCGGCAGCTAACTCCTCATCTTTAACTTGAACAGATAAAGGATATGTTTTATCAAATAAAACTAAGCTTTTATCCTCTATGTAAAGCTTTAGCTCTTTAACAAGAATTAGCCCAGAACTTAGGCTCTCCATATCTAAATCGAAGCTAACTATACCCTGACGAAGATTAGATGGGAGAAAATTTGCATATGCAGCCTTCTCAGCTAGTGTAGTATCAGATTTATCTAAAACTTTACTATCTAATCTTAGGCCGTCTTCCCAATACAATCTTTCTAGAAACATTTTAGAATCCTTACTAACTAATAACTTAAGCAGATGCTGCAATATAACCTATTTTAGCTACACCTTTATCTGTACTAGCAGCGCTACATACAGGTAAACTTCCCTTATCAGTTGTAAGTCCATCAATAGATATAATATGATATCTCATACCATCTTTAGAAACACCCATAAGCTCTGTTGGCTCTATACTAATACTAAAAGCATCCGCACTTATAGGGTATAACTCAAGGTTAGATATATCTATTGTGATTCCCCATTTATCATCTGTTTTATACTCTTGCTTTTTATTAGAGCTTCCCAACTTAATTTTCATATCAGTAGCTCCTGCTTTTAAAATATCAGAAACTTTTTCCTGTATTTTTACTCGCGTACTAGAGTTTATTAAAGTTCCTAAAACAATACTTATAGTTGGATTTATAGAACCGGGAGTAATAGTTAAAGATATTACACTAGCTGCGGCCGTAGCATCATCAGCTTTAGTAACATCATCACCACCCTCAATAGCTACTATTTTTTTATCTACTTTTTCTCCTGCTATCTCTAATGAATCAATAAATATTCTAGGATTAGGATGCGAGCCTATACAAGCTGTTGTCCCAGTTCTCACAGATATTGTTTGACCACTTGTTACAGTTTGTCTTGATATTATCTCACTCATAATTATCTCTCCTCATTTCTTTATTTATGATGCAGCTTGACCAAATAGCTCTGGCTCAAGCCTAGTGTCTATAGTCATTGTAGTATCCATTCCCTCAAACTGAATATGAGGAATTACATTAACTTTACATGAATACCAGCCTGGCTTGCCAGGTATAGGCTTAACTTCTATAGACACATTTCTAAACGGATATCTGGCCATCTCTAGTGGCGTCGGTTGATATACCGTTGTTACAAATTCTGATATCCAATCAGAAAGTATTCCCTGGATTTCTTCTGCTCCAACTACGCTACCAATCTTATCCCTAATAACACACTTAATAAAATGTGAAATCCTTGATATACATAGAGTGTATGAAAGATTTGCTATTAGCCTTGAGTTTGCGGAATCAAAATCATCGACAAATTCCTCAACCTTCTTAGTTGAGTTTATGCTAAAAAAGCAAGCATTACTTGTTCCCTTTTCTCCAACAAATGGAATAAGTCCTATATTTGCTAAAGAAAGTTCCATATAGTCTGCAAATAAAACATTTAAAGGTGCTTTTGTTTCTAGAACGCCTTTATTATCATAAACACAAGAAGTTAGGTTCCTGACATACCCTCCACTTTCAACACCTCTTATAAACTGAAACCATCTTGTTTTATCATATGATCTCATCATGTTTTTAACTACGTGTATAGATGAAGGTCCCCACAAATAGCTGTTATTGTCTTGATAATCAACAAATTCATTGAAACCTTTCATAAGCTTTGATTGTACTGGATTATTCTCAGGATTATATGGTTGGCGAAGCATAAAATCTCCAACCGTTAAACCAATATAAGCAGCAACATCTAGGTTCCTAAAGTCATTCCATTCTTTATATTTAGGGTGCTCCAGAAGAGTCTCAAAACTCTTTATTTGAGTTATCTCAGATAGGTCTTCAACTCCAAAGAAAGATTTGTCAATTGATGCTACAAATGGTGCATGAGAATTTTTCGCCACCATTCCCATTCCTGTTAACCATGTAATATCATCCGTAGAGTTATTAAAATCATAAAGTCCTAATATAGCACCATATGGCTCTCCACCATATTGATCAAACTCAGAAACATAAACTTTCTTGAAGAAATCACTACTAGAAATATCATAAAGATTTCTCTCAAAATCATACTGAAGTTCTTCTTTTTTTACATCAAGGATACTGACTTCAACCATGTCATAGTCACCTTGACATACTTCTTGAACCTGTAACCATTCTTTCTCTAAAGCTTTAAATTCATCATTTGAAATGATTGCATTTACTTGTAAGTCTATGAGTTTATCTATAACTGATATAACTTTCTGTACATACTTTTGATTATAATTATTAATATCTTGATTATTCGCTAACACTAGCGAAAGAGCCATTAAGTTTCTAGCATTATAGTTTTCTGATAAAGAAAGTACTTTTGAAGCATCATCAGAAACGTTAAAATCAATATTTTGGAGAACTGTACTAACTTCTCCAGAACTCCCAAAATTACTTAAAAGCTCTTCTGTAAGGCTTACATTATTATCTGACATAGTATTCTCCTCTTATCTCTTACTTGTCTTATTTATCTTCTTTTTCTATACTTCCGATCTCCTTATCTTCAGAATCCTTTATAGAATAATTTGCTAATGCTGGAATTTTCTTTTTTAAAGCATCTAGTTCTTCCTTATTAGAAAAAACATTATCTATAACTCTTTTTAAATTTCTATTGTTATCTATATCTTTAGCAAATGAAGTCAAGATTTCTTTCATTTCTAGCAAAGCTTTAATTTCTGGAACTTTTTTTGCCACAGCATCAGGCTTAAAATCTTTAAGTCCTTGTAATGTATAATTAACTTTTAAATTACTCGGCTGCTTAGATACAAAATTAGGAACCTCAAAGTCAAAAGAAACTTTCATATCCTCAAGAGTTCTATCTACTCCGTTCTTGATTCTTCTTACTTCTCTATCTGCTAATTCCTTTTTAGCATCATCAGATCTTCCTTTTGACAAGTCACCAACTACCAATACTCTGTACGGAAGCTCTTTTTTCTTCAGAACCCCATCAACATTAGTTTCATAATTGATCATTAACCTAGAATTAGGAATTTTATTTTTAGCCATCTCTTTTCTCCTCTTATTATTTCTTATCTATATCTCATCTCTCATTAATGAATCTAACGCAAGATCTAGAATAGTGCAACATCATTTATGCCTTTTTTCTATAATTTTTTTTAAAAAAATTACTCCTATATATTGATTATAGGCCTTAATCTATGATTTAAATCCACCTTGTTATTTTTTGGAACATTTAACAATAACTCAAGGCAAATCGTTCCTTTTTCATTTGTTTGAGCTAACTCCAACTTTAATGATGCTTCAGCACTAGCTAGTTTATCTATAACCTTAGAAACACTAGGGACTCCTGTTAATGGAAAGCACCCTGGGATATTTATTTCATTTGGTACTAATGGAAGTGGAAGACCATGTTTAATGTTTAAATCCCCTTTTATTGGATTAAACGTTAAGCCAATTGGAAAAGTAACTGAATCGCTATTTTTATTTGCAGATGGCTTAAGAACTCTAAATCCAATATAAGCATTACCTACAATATCTTTCTTTGATTTAACAGCTTCTTTTATTGAAGCTGGTATTTTAGCTAAAATATTAGTAATTTCAGCTTCATTAATATTTATAGTTTTAGATTTATTAGTTACACAATTGATTACTTTCTCCAAATCACTATGTATTTTTAATAATTCAGAACAATCCCATATTGTCTCTAAAAATATAGAGTCCACACCCAAATTTTCATAGTTAAACAATATTTCAATTATTGTATCACTACTCTTCTTATTTTCAGTATCTTCCCCTATATGCTTTGAAAGGAGATTTAGAAACTGATCAATAGGTAAAGCTACATTAGAAGCATAGTCACCAAACTCCTTAGCAGCTAGAACACACTCTGATAACATACAGTACAACTCAAAAGTATTCTCTGAAGAATAATTTGTCTCTTCACTTACTGACGCCACCTCTTCTAAAAAAAGCTTTGCATGTGTTTCCGTTGCTATTCTTATAACATTTATTAGTTTTAAATGAGATTCTGAAATTGTGACATCATTCAATTTATTATTAATACCCAATAGCTTTATTTTTTCTAAAAGCGTAACAACTTTTTTATTTATACTATTATTCAAAAGGATACACTCTCTAACAGCCTTTAGAATAACATCATTATCTTCAACGGTAGCTAAAGAATCTTTATTTCTTGCAAGCTCCTTTGAGCATTTTGAAAGGGTTGATAGATATGTTTTAAATTCAGTCACGAGCAAATCATCCAATTTTCTTAAACGATCCTCTATCCAAGATCTAAAACTTTTATAATCTCTATTAAATATGTCATAGAAGGTTTTTTTAGCAAAATTTCTATCACTATCAAACTTAAGGTTATTAAAAATATTAGAGTAATCATTTAGTACAAAATTTATCCATTCGCGCATACATTTAAGATTTCTCTTTTTATACTCAGCATATTCTGCCCTATCTTCTTTTGTAACCCTATACAAGTCTTCATTTCCCTTAAGAGCGTTAAGGGTAACTGCCACACTAAAGTCGTATATTGCATAGGAGCTAGTTTTTTCCAGATCTAATTTGTTGAAAATTGAGAAAAAGTCAATATTATACTTATCATATAAATTATCTGCTTTAAGAAATAAGCTTTTAATTTTACTTATAGGAATACTTGAGCCTATAGTTAAACTACTTAGATTTTGATCAAAAATAGGATTACTACCACTCAAGTTCCATGCTCCATTAAAAGATATATAACCAGCTGAGTTTCTTTCAGTTGCGACAAAATAGCAATCCTTTTCCATTAGCTGATCTACATCATCTTTATCTTTTTTTTCATTAGAACCAATATTTAAATCTGTATAAAGAAATTTAGAAACCTTTTCTTTATCTCCTTTAAATTCTTGTATTTCTCCATTTTTAATATAATTGACAAAGCTGAATTGCTTATAAACAAAATCTGCTTCATCACTATTTATATTTATAGATTCATCCATAGGAATAATTGTCTCAGAACTCATTTGTTGATCATCAAGCTGAAACGAAGGATCAGCAATATTCACACCATAGTTGAGACCCTTATTCTTTAAAGACTCCGAACTTCCAGTCAATGCTGTTATAAAATCAATTTCATCACTTTTATCATGTATTTTCTCATTCTTAACAAATACATCAACATAATCAGCCATATCATTACGGTAAGATTTAAGTAAACTAGTTTTTTCACCACTATTTATCACATTATTTTCAGTTATTGATTTAAGCTTACCTGATGTTTTATATTGGTTCTGGAAAACCTTTCCTAAAGAATCAGTTGCAGATGAAAAATTTCTTTTTCCAGTAACTTGTGGATTAAATTTAGTACTAAATGGCAACGATATACTAATCGTTTTTGTAGATGATGCCCCTCCCATTCTATACAGCCCTAGAGTAACTGCAAGCTTAACATCAACATCTCCTATAAGATTAACCACCTCAGGAATATGCATCACTGGAAATTTGTTACTTTCCTCAACTTTTTCCTTATACCATTCTAAAACTTTTTGGTAATTATCAATATTAGATAAATCTTCTGAAATTTCTTTAGGCTTAGTACTTATTTTTGCGGATGTTTCCAATATCTTTAAGCCATATACCTTATCTGTCTTACTCTCCTTATAAAAAGGATATTTAAATATATCAGCTTCTCTATACTCTGACTCTTTCTTAAAAGTGGCAACTCCTTTACCTTTTAAGCTATCTATAACAACCTTCAACCTTGTTCTTTCTCTATAGCTTAATTGTAACTGTTTATTAAAAAAAGTAGCTTCAATATCAGGATAAGAATATTCCCTTGCTAAAACATTACTATTCTCAGAATCTGTAAAGATAAGATATTTATATTCATCACCAATATAATAATTGCTCTGATCTTGAAACATCTTCTTTCCAAGCTTTTTTTTATCTTCATTATCTGTTATCAAGGCATCATAATTTGATTTTTTATACACTGGACTAGCAACTAATGTTTTAACATGCTTACTATACATTGCGCTTATAAGTCTTGCGTCAAGGTATGATTTAGCAAACCCTCCATCCTCACTACTTATATCACAAACTTTACTACCTCCAATAGCTGCTTTAAATCCAGCAGCAGCATCTGCTTCTATAGTATGATCAACTATCAATGCAGGTATCTTTAAATAGACTGGGAACAAACTCATATTTCCAGAATTCGTAGCTAGAGTACTCCACAAAAGGATAGTCCCTTTTCCTTTAAAAGATCTTGCATAGTGTAAATTAAAATTAGTATAAGCTTCAGCCTTAAACTTAAGTTTATCGTTAATTTTGGCAGCATCATCACCAAATATTTTATCGAGAGTAGAACTTACCTTAGCACCCACTTTTGCAGATGCGCTCCAGTAATCTGTCTTAAAAGCTAGTGAACCACCACCAATAAAGCTAGACATTTCATCCTTAGAAAAAAATTTGAAAACATCAGCAACCTTTACGGTATTCCACAAACGAATCCTTTTTGATAGCATATCATCAGCACTTTTACTTGCAAATAATCGCTTTTCTTCAGCATAGGTTCCCGTATATTTATAATCTTTATATATAGTTTCAATTAATTTTTTGCGAGCATTTTCAATACCGCTAGTATATGCTTCCTTTGTTGATAATTTTGACTCAAGAATAATCTCATCTTCAATATACATATTCCTGGCACTTTCATTAAAAAGCTTTTCTTTAACCATCCCTTTAATTTTCTGGGTGTTTGAAAGCTTACCTAAATCTATAATTAGATTACTATCCATATCATAGACTTTTTCAAATTCTACACTTGCCTCTTTAATTCTCTCAAGATCCTTGGTAAAAGCTTTACTATAAGACTCACTATACGTTGCACCATCAATACGCTCCCAAAACTTATTTGGTAGTTTGGTATCTAACATCTTATTTATTTTAGATATGAGCTTATCATTTTCTTTAACTAAGTTTTCGCCATCTTTCATAAAAACACCTCTTCTTTTTTTAGATTATCAGTGTTGTATAAAAGACCACATATCTGATCTCATATACTCCTCACTTCATAATTTTTCTTCTCTCTCCTTTACTATCCCATATATTTTTTGCAATTCAACACATTCCATAGCTCTTTTTTAATTTTTTTTAAAAAAATCAACTTTTTCGCACCACAAAAAATGAAAAACAGGTATTCAAAAATAAGAGCATGTACGCCATGTAAACATTTTCCTGTATTTCTAATTCTTAATATACTAACTGTGAGATAAAAGATATTAGGAGAAAACATAAGTGGAAAAATCATATGATTATATTAGATTCACATCACTTGATAATATAAAAGATGCAATAAACCAAGGAGTAGACTCTTTTGTTGGCTTATATAAAATACAAGACAATAAAAATGCTGTTAGCTCAACTCTAGGAAACATTGCGATAAATACTAAATCTTTATTTAACCGTGACACCAAATTCGTTCACACAAATGAGCTTAAACATTCCGAGTTTGAAAAAGCTAATAGAATAAAAGCTCAGCTTAAATTATGTATGACTCCCGATGAAATAAATAAAGAACCTAAAGTAGGTACACCACTAATAAAATTCCTAAATGAGCTTGGAAATAAGTTCTTAGAAGTTAGAAATAGAAAAGGGCATAATAGTGGTAGTGGGTATATAAGCTCTCCCTACGGTTTTATAGTGCTATCTATTTTTCATAATGCCTGTATAGTTGTCAAGCAAAAGAGGGATCAAATAGAAGCAATTGAAAGACTTGAAGATGCTCCTTATGGATTACATACCCAATTACAAATAAAATCATCTCTATTTTATGATCCTACTGAGTTAATTAAATATTACTTAACTCCAGATACAAGGCATAAATCTGTTATAGATATTTTATATTATATTGTAGGTACCGCCTTAAGAAGTCTAATAAACGATGAGTATAGAAAAAACCTTTTGCTAAAAAAAGATACCCTTAATAGCCATGTGACAGCTGAAGACCTTGAGGTTCCAGATAAAGTTGCTGCTATTTTATGTGGTAATGGACGTTTTAATGATGAAGCTGACATTTTCTTTAGCAGTGAGGAAAAAGAAAAATATACAAAACTATTTGATACTATAAAAAATAATCATTTTAAATTTAAGTCACTCAAAAAAGATCCTAAAGACATACAAGTGGAAGATAATACATCTGATAAAATTAAAGAAGTTTTCAATTATACAAAAATATTCTTATCTAATACACAAGCATTGTCTGAGGGCTTAGAAGCATACAACCTAAAGTATGAATTAAATACTGGTAACCTAAGTGCAGGACGAGCTACAGCAAATATGATGGGAGAGCAAGCATACATGTTTGGTACTGGTACTGGAAGGACAGCTTTAAGTAATGAATTAACTAACTTAATGGGAGGAACTACTCCTACAGGCACGCTAGCCGCATTACAAATAGCTTTCCCACCATCTATCATAGCCGTACTAGCAGGTAACATCATTAACAAATTAATAGCAGTATCTTTTCAAACAAAAGGCTATGGCGTCATACATCGTCATGGCATTACTGGCCAAACAAGGTCATTTTTGCTTAAAACATACTTATCCTACGTCACAATTTTCATAAAAAACCAATATAGTTTTTTATTTAAGCAATTAGAAAATCTAAATGATCTAGATAATATAGTCTTGTTCTCACAAAATGAAGACGTTAAAACAGCAAATAGCAACTATATGAAAATAAAAGAAAGATTTGAAATACAAGAAAGGTTTTTCAGACAATTGAACACTAAAGATGATAGTAGCATAAGAGATGAGGATACTGTTGTCAGGGCTAATTCTTTTAATGGTCAAAGAGATATTAATCAAATGGTTACTGACCCCAAAGGCCAAGCAAAAGATCGAATGAATGAAACAAAAATTCAAATGAATGAAGCAAAAAGTAATTTAGTGGACAAAGCTATTCTCTCCTGCCTAAATATTATTATACGTGCCGAATCAGAAATTATGAAAGGCTATACAGACTCAATAAAAGTACTTCCTAATAAAAAAGAAAAAGGTAGTCTTGCTTTTTATCTTTCTATGTTTGCATCACAGAGTGGTCACTATGAAGGAAATGAAAATTATAATAACGTTAAAATTGGTGATGGAAATGAAGAAATAAATATTAACAGTAAGGTCGATGGTTTCCAAAAGTTTGGAAAAAATCAGCAACAAATTGACAGCTGGAGTAGAAATAAATTAAAAACAATTGTTAAAAATTAATCTGTCCAAGTATTACCTTTTCTTTAGCACCTGTTGCTGATGGAATATTATTATAAATTTTATGAAGCGTTTCATTACCTAACACAGCAAAAGCTACAGCTTCTTTAGCATCACTATTCTCACCAATATCTTCAAATATTTTGACCTTTGCTAATAATTTATTTCTCATATAGTTTATAAGAAACTTATTATAAGCCCCTCCTCCAGTAAATATTATTTCATCAAGTTTATATTTACTTTCAACAAAGTTTTTATATGCTTCTAAAATTGTTTCTGCTGTAAAAATAGTTAAAGTATGTACGATATCATACCTATCATTATTCTTATATTTTTCTAAAATAGAGTCCGTGTAATCTATCCCAAAAAGCTCTCTACCTGTAGACTTTGGGGGTAATCTTTTAAAATATGGATTTCCTAAAAGCTCTTCTAACATTGCTGAGATAATCTTACCTTTTGCTGCTATATTTCCATCTTCATCAAATGGTTTTCCGAATAAAACTTCTACAGCTCTATTTATCATCATATTACCAGGACCGGTATCAAACGCTATAATATCATTGACACTGCCACCTTTGGGAATAACTGTAGTATTAGCAATTCCACCTATATTATGTAAAGCTCTAGTTTTATTTTCATCTCTATATAGTAAATAATCTACATAAGGTACTAATGGTGCACCATCACCACCAGCAGCAATATCTCCACATCTAAAGTTAGAAACTACTGTAGTTTTACACTCATAGGCAATAGTAGCAGCATCTCCTAACTGTAATGATGATTTTACAAAATTACCCTCATCTTTATTTTGATGATAAATCGTCTGCCCATGATTTGCTATAAAGTTAACATCCTCAAGTGAAATACTCGCCTCTTTACACATTAGCTTTACAGCTCTAGCATATTCTTTACCAAGCTTAAAATTTAAACTACACAACAACTTTGAATTACTTTTTGAAATATCTAAAGCATCTTTTATATCTTCTAATACATTTTCAGAATACTTATAAGTTTTAAAATCTATCAACTTTATATCAGTATCTGTTGAAAATCCTCTTATTTTACACAAAGCAACGTCTATACCATCTAAAGAAGTTCCAGACATTAATCCTATACAATATTTATAATCATTCATAAAAAAAGATTTTTAAAAAGGTTAAGCTAAGTATATCTTAATAAAGATAAAAGAATGAAGATGTAGACGCCTATTTTATACTAATATATACATCCGTAACTTTAGGATCTTTCATATTTTCATAAACCTCATAACTAGGATTTTCTTTATTATATTTATAAATAGCTGCTTTACCATGGCATCTAACCATTCCGTATTTCCAAGCATTTCCTAAAAACTTCCAGTTTCCTATATGTCTAATTTTCAAAGCTTTTATAACCGGACTTTCACCCTTATAAATATCTTCTACTACTTGCATGCTTTCACAACCATTAAAACTAACTGCAGTTGTAAAATTAAATTCCATAGTTTTCATATTTGTTGAGTGATATATACTGAAAAATTTTGCGCTCTCTAGATTCTTCTCTCCAACAAATTCTTTAAGTTTTTCAAAATTCCTAGTCATTTCACCAGGTAAATATTTAAGTAAACAATTTTCTGTTTTTATACCAATAAAACTTTGCCCACCAAACTCAGCCGTTCCTGAATTCTCTATTTTAGAGTTCACTTTACCAACTTCAATTAAGGCTTTTAGCATTTTCAATCCTCTATCTAAATCACTTATTATCATATTAATAAAGATTTTCTTAAAGAATATTAAGAAAATTGGCAACTTCGTTTTCATATGCCAAAAAACCCTCGTTGCATTAGGTTCTGAATGGAATGTAATCAAAGATTTCGCTTTAGATTTGAAAGGTTTAAAAAATCTAAGTTCATAAAAAAAACCATGATCTACTTTTTTCGTCAACTCGATTTCACCTTCGCCAGTATATTTACTAGACCAACTCATGATACTACCAATTTCCTTACCATCTTTACTAATATGGTTTTCAGTATTTTCATCAAGTATTTTCCAAGGTGAAAACTCTTTCCATTTATTAAAGTCACCTATAATCTTCCTAACATCTTCTAGCTCAGCATTTATATCTATTGATGTATTTACATTAACTGTAAACTTTAAAAAATTCATACTACATCCTTTTATAGCTTTATAAAAATTAATAAAAATCTATCATTAAAGTTCTATTTTCTTATTTAAAAAATAACCTCTTATTAAGAGGATCACACAAATAACACAAAACAATGTATAAAAATGCAAAAATATAGCTTCCGATGGTATTATTTTTGCTTCATATAAGTTTATTGTAACTAATAATAAACTCCCAATTGCTAAAAATATAAATGATACTCTATAAAGTAAGGCTGCTAAAACTAATCCATACATGCATACAATATCATTAATCACAAATAAGCTAGACAAAGTAGCATTAGTTTCAAAATTAGCTTTAGTAAAATTAAAATCTACTAAACCAAGAATACTATAAGCAATAACAATAATTAATAATATAAAAATAGCATCTCTAAAATAGACATATTTTCTATTCTTAGAATTATTAATACTATTAACAGTTTTTTGAAATATTGCATATCCTAAAATAGCTATACATAGATATAGTATATTTATAGTTATTGCATAAGTATTATATCCCTCAGGGACAGCTGAAGAGCCTATATTTACAACCTCTCTTATAAGGGGTGCCATATAAGCAATTATTAAACATCCCCACGCTATTTTCTTTCTATTTGTTAAAAGTAAAATAAAAAATAATGTAAATAAATTTTCAATTATAAAAGGTAAATATATAAAAGATGTCCGTATCACTTTAATGCCCCAGAAACTTCTAATCGTTACTACTCATCATTAGTCATCTTTATATCTAAATGCTTAATATATGCTCGTGTCATAATAAACATAATAGCTATTGTGAAACACATACTTATAGCAGTAACTCCCATATAAACACCATTAAAAATATTATGATTCACTAATGCACTATAATAAAAATCTGAGAAACATCCAAATGCAAATAATAAAAAGCCTTCTAGTCTCTTAAACATAAAAAGTACTAAACTTGCCATATCTATTAAAACAAATATAACACCTATCCTCATATTACTCCACATAAAGCTTAAAGCCATTGGGTGCATAAAATAGTTATATAATAGAAATATAAAGGAAGAAGCAATAAGTACTCCTACTAGAAAAAGCCAACTACTTTGTTTAGGTTTGTAATCAACTTTAACATAAAGAATAAAAGCTATTATATTTAAAACAAGGTAGAAACCTATATCGCTTACCACTCCAAAAACATTTACCATGCCGATTTGATTATATTGAAAAGCTGATGCCACAATAATATATCTTATATTCCCTAGCAAATAAAAAAACCAAGCAGATGCTCGGAAATTGCTTATTTTTAAAGCAAACAGGACTAAAAAAAATCCTGAAATTAGATTTGATATTAGAAATAGTTTATATGTAAGCATATGAATAAATTATTAAAAATTATTAAAGAAATATTAATTTATCTAAAAAATAAAGTATACCTTTATAGTATATTTTGTTTAAAATTCATTAAATATCTAGCATAAGTCTTTAACATAATTAAAATAAATATTATTGATAAAGTACTATCTATAATACTAATTGATATCTGGACCTTACCAATTGAATCAACTAAGCTATCAAGCTGATAGAAAATAAAAATAAATTTATAATAAAAATCTGAAAAACAGCTAATTGCAAAAAGTAAAAACCCTTCAACTCTTTTAAAAAGAAGTAATATTAAGCCTGTAATATCAATAAATGAAAATAATAAAGCTATTTTCGCATTATCCCACATATAGTACAAAGCATTAGAGTTAACTAAATATAAATATGTTAATAATAGAATCGATGATGATATAAAAATTATAACTAGAAAAATCCAGCTACTTTTTTTAGGTATAAGTTTAAGTTTTAAATAAATCATAAACCCTACAATATTTAAGACTGTATAAAGCCCAACATCACCAACTGCGGAGGTGAAACAATCAGAGTTGCCAAAATAATAGTACAGAAGGCTTGTAGCAACAACATATCTAACATTCGCCAATAAATAAAAAGTCCAAGCAGAAGTCTTAAAATCTCTTATTTTTAGAACGAATAAAAGAATAAAAAGTTGAGAGATTATATTTGATACAGAATATAATTCAAAATTCATAGACAACTATCTCTTCAAGATGATCTTTTATATTACTTATAACAAAAACACTTAAACTTATCTAGAATATTCTTAACAATCTGGGATTCTGCTAAATATAAAGCAAAGATTATTAATACCATCGCTACTAACTGTAATTTAGTTAAGAATTCTCCTAAGAATATCATTGAGAATATTAATGCAAAAACTGGTTCAGATAACTCCATCAATTGCGCTTTATTTGATGATATATACTCTAATGCCTTAGTTGTAAAATAAAATCCTAAGATAGTTGGGAAAATTGCTAATATTAAGATATCTGCCAAACCACCACTACTTGGTATCACAGGATCTGAATAAAGTAAAAATGGTATCATCAGAAATAAACAACCAAACAATAATAGTAAGCACAAGAATGGAACAGTTGCTTTCATTTTAAAAAGTCTGGATAAAACTAAATATCCTCCATATCCAACTCCACTCATAAAAGCTATCATACAGCCTTGAACACTAACCTCTCCACCAATATCAGTTAGAAGAAATATCCCAATAAGCGCTAGAATAAGAGCCCCTATGCTAGTAATGCCTAACTTATCTTTTAACAAAATTGCACTAAGAATTGCTGAAGTTATTACCGACCCTACCATCAATAAAAGAACCACTTCCGAAACTTTCATATATTGATATGCACAAGTCTCAAAGAAATATAATACAAACAAACCTAAAAAAGCACATATTGCTATAGGTACTGGATTTCTAAGTAACTCTCTAAACTCTCTTCTCATTTTAGCATTTGACATACATATGAAATATAAAATAAAAAAAGCAACTACACATTTATAAAATGAAGCCTGATAATAATCAAAATCCATTTGAAACAAATTTTTTACAAAAACACCTACAGAACCATTAACTATTGAAGCTGAAATTGCAAAAAAGCTACCGATTATCGCCTTTCTGCCTCGCAAAATTCCTCCTACATTTATTCTAGGATTAGTGAACCATCTACTAATCTATAAATTTTATCCATTTTCTTAGCAAGATCTTCATCATGAGTAACTACTACAAAACTAGTCTTATACTCCTCACTTAATTCTTGCATTAATCTAAAAATATTTTCTGATCTTGTTGAGTCTAAATTTCCAGTAGGCTCATCTGCTAATATACAATTTGGCTTTGTAACCAAAGCTCTAGCAATTGCCACTCTCTGTCTTTCACCACCAGAAAGTTCAGACGGCTTATGATTTTCTCTCTTCTCAAGACCCACTTTTTCTAAAATTTCTTTTGCTAATTTTAACGCATCAGCTTTTTTGTATTTTTTAGTTATTGCTAGTGGAATCATTACATTTTCTAAAGCTGTAAATTCTGGTAACAAATGGTGTAACTGATAAATAAAACCCAAATGCTCATTCCTCATCTTCGCCCTTTTATTTGGAGATAGATTGTCAAACCTTTTATCCATCAAAAAGACTTCTCCATATGTTGCCTTATCTAATCCACCAAGTACATTTAGTAAAGTAGTTTTACCGGATCCAGACAAACCTAAAATAGCAACCTTTTCACCTTCATTAATATCTAAATTAATATCTTTTAATATTGAGATATTATTTTTAAATTCAGAATAATCCTTACTAATATTCTTACAACTAATAACCACTTTACTCATATCTTAAAGCCTCCACAGGTTGTACTCTAGAAGCACTCCACGCAGGATAAAGTGTTGCAAAGAAACTTAAAATAACAGATGCAATCATCACTTTTAGAACATCCGACCACATTAAAGTCGAAGGGATATAATCAATCATATAAACACTTGCACTAATTAATTGTTGTCCAAGCACTTTTTGAATAAAATTAACGATCTCGGTCGCATAAGTAGCTAACCCAATACCTAGAACAACTCCTATCAAAGTTCCAATAAGACCTATAATAAATCCTTGATAAATAAATACCGCCAATATCTGTTTAGATGACATCCCCATAGTTCTTAAAATAGCTATATCACTTCTTTTATCTGTAACTACCATTACCAATGAGGACAATAAATTAAATACCGCCACCATAATGATTAAAAGTAAAATGAAAAACATCATAGTTTTTTCCATTTTTAAAGCATCAAAGAAAGATCTATTTTCATCTGTCCAATCTTTTGCCATATAATACGGTGAAAGTAAGCTAGTATTTAAAGCATATTTTAATGAAGGCGCATCATAAACATTCTTCATAGCTAACTGTAAACTAGTTACTTTATCTCCCATTTGGAAAAGTTTCTGAGCATTTTGAAGATTTATAAATGCATAATATGCATCGTACTGATAGCTAACTGAGAAAATACCTGTAACAGTAAATTGCTTTATCCGTGGCATCATCCCAGCTGGAGTTAGATTAACCTGTGGAACAATTAGAGTGACTTTATCACCCACTATCACACCCAGACTATCAGCTAAAGCTTTACCAAGAACAACGTTATAGCCTTCATTTTTATCTAATGAATCTAAACTGCCATGAATAATATTATCAGCTATTGGTAAAACTTTAACTTCCTCTTTTGGTGATATCCCTTGAATCTGCACAAATGCTGTTGTACTTCCTCTTTCATTAGATGTTAAAAGACCCTGTGAACTAATAAGAGGAGCGGCTGCTGTAACTTGATCAGTTTTCTTTTCTATATCCTTAGCTAAGTTTTCCCAATTATTTAATTTTCCACCTACTTCATAAACTTTTACAGGTGGAACCATCATTAAAATTTTACTTTTAATTTGATCATCAAAACCATTCATAACTGACATAACTGTAATAAGAACAGCAACACCTAATGATATTCCCAAAAATGAGATTGCAGAAATTATAGAAATAAATCTATTTCTCTTTTTTGCACGAATATATCGCAAACCTATAAATAAAGGTAAATTTCTAAACATTAGTTGAATATAAATCATAAAGATGACTAGTATGATAACATATGGGAAAATTAAAAACAGTTTAAAGACTTTTAACTTTATTGAAAAGTGCTGACGATTACTTACTTTCACCTGGCGAATGCCAGACTATCATCAGCGTTAACCCGTTTCACTTCTGAGTTCGGAATGGAATCAGGTGGTTCCAGGTTGCTATTATCGTCAGCAGCTACAATGATACTCTTATAAGATAGGATGTCAACTATTGTTTCTTTAAAAAGAAATTTTTATACCTTGTTCTATATTTTGCCTAATATTATTAACAAATTCATAGATAGAAAATTTTTGACCCAATGTATCAAAAGTTGCTTCAACATCCTCACAATCAACTTTTATTTCTAAAAGCTTACTGCCACAGTTTTGATTTTTATTTATATTCACTTTCAATGCCTGTAAAGATTTCTGTAACTGATTGGTATCAACCTCAGAGCTTTTAATCTCCAATTTAACTTTAGAAAAGCTTTGATCAACATATTGTTTTATAGGTAAGACCTTATCAACGTTTAGCTTATTTCTATCACGTTGAATATCACGACTAATTTTGCCCTCTACTACTACAATGTCATCAACATTTATATTGTCTTTAACTGATGCGAAGATATCCTCACTAATCAGACAGTCTGCTCTATCAAACTCATCATCTATATTAAGAATATAAAGAATTCTACCCTGCTTAGTTTTTCTTCTGATCGCAGGAGTTATCATACTAGCAATAATTCTGACAGAATTACCGTCCATACTTGGATGTTGAATTTTCTCAAGATTGCTAAAGCTCACATAATTACGCCAATGATTTTCCTCATCAATAATATGACCAGAAAAATACATCCCTAAAGCTTTTTTCTCATTGATTAAGAGTTCTTTCAGATCCCACTCTTGTTGTAGGCACTCTTTTTCTAAATCTTTATCAGTATCATGCTCCTGCTCTGTAAACCCAAATAGATCATCCTGTCCAGCTTCTGTCATATCATTTACATAACTAGCATTTTTAATAGCAGTTTGGATTGAGTTAAAAGCTGTAGCTCTATTTGTAGATATTGATTTAACCGCTCCTGCAAAACATAATGCTTCTAGTGACTTTTTATTAACTTTTCTTATATCTACTCTACGACACAAATCAAAAATAGAACGGAATTTACCATCTTTCTCACGCTCATTGAGAATACTTTTTATTGCTTCTGTACCAAGACCTTTTATCACACCAAGACCCAAGAGAATCCTACTCTGACCAACAGCTTTACAATCATAAGAGCTTCTATTTATATCTGGTGACTCTACTGTAATCCCCATATCTTTACAGTCTAGGATAAACTTAACTATCTGATCAGTATTACCCATATCCCCAGACATGAGTGATGCCATGTACTCATCAGGATAACGAGCTTTAAGCCATGCCGTTTGATAAGCAATTAAAGCATAAGCTGCAGCATGAGATTTGTTAAAACCATACCCAGCAAATGCTTCCATCTGGTCAAATATCTCATCAGCAAGTCCTGCCTCGATATTATGATACTTTTCTGCACCCTCTTTAAAGATTTTTCTTTGTTGCTCCATCTCTTCAGGTTTCTTTTTACCCATTGCTCGACGAAGCAAATCTGCAGCACCTAATGTGTAGCCAGCTAGTATCTGAGCCATTTGCATAACCTGCTCCTGATAAACTGGGATACCGTAAGTTTCTTGTAAAACCTCTTCTAATAAAGGATGTAAGTATATTGTCTGTTTTCTACCATGTTTTCTATCTACGAAAGTAGGAATATTCTCCATAGGACCTGGTCGATACAAGGCAACTAAGGCAATAATCTCTTCAAAATTACTAGTTCTAAGATCTTTGACAATCTCTCTCATACCCTGTGATTCAAGCTGAAATATTCCAGTAGTATTACCTTTCTGTAAAAGCTCAAATGTTTTTTTATCATCTAGCGGAATATCTGAAATATCCAAAGGTTTCTCATCTTTAGACTTTTTAGCATTAATACTTTTTACAGTATTATTTATAACTGTTAAGTTTTTTAGACCTAGAAAGTCGAATTTAACAAGACCCACATCTTCAACATCGCCTTTGTCAAACTGAGTAACTATATCACCATCTTTATCTTCACAATAAATTGGTGCAAAATCAGAGATAACTGTCGGCGATATAACAATACCAGCAGCATGTTTACCTAAGCTTCTTGGCAATCCTTCAAGTTTTTGAGCTTTTTCTACTACTTCAGCAACATCTTCATCTATTTGCATTTCCTCGTACAAAGGCTCTCCTTCATGAAGAATTTTCTTAAATGTAGTACCTGGAGTTTCTGGAATAAGCTTAGCTATCCTATCTCCAAAACCAAAACTCTGTCCCAGAACACGCACTACATCTCGGACAACACCTTTTGCAGCCATTGTTCCATAAGTAATTATTTGTCCTACGCTTTCTTTACCATATTTCTGCTCAACGTATTTAATAACCCGATCTCTTCCCTCGATACAGAAATCAATATCAAAATCAGGCATTGATACCCTTTCAGGATTCAGAAATCTCTCAAAAAGCAATCCATAAGGTAATGGATCTAAATCTGTAATTAGAAGTGAATATGCGACAAGTGAACCAGCACCAGAACCACGCCCTGGACCAACTGGAATATCATTTTCTTTTGCCCAACGTATAAAGTCCTCAACTATTAAGAAATAACCAGGAAAGCCCATGTCACAAATTATATCGATCTCCATTTGTAATCTAGCTTTATACTTTTCAATAGTTTTCTCTTTATCCTCTTCAGATAAACCTTCTGTAATTTTCTCTAATCTTTTGTCTAAACCTTTATAACTTATGACTGAAAAGTATTCTCTTTCAGTCATACCATCTGGTATATCAACAGTTGGTAGACAAGGTTTTCCTAATTCAAAAGTTACATTACATCTTCTTGCTATAGCTAAAGTGTTTTCAACCACTACAGGTACAGCACTAAAATTTTTATGCATTTCTTCAGATGATTTTAGATACTGCTCTCTAGTGAACTTTGAAACTCTTCTTTCATCTAAGATAGTTGTTTTCTCGTTAATGCAAGCTCTTATTTCATGGATATCATAATCTTCTTGCTCCATGAAAACCGTGCAGTTAGTTGCTACAACTATTAACTGATGTTTACTTGCAAGCTCTAAAATCCCTGAGTTATACAAAGACTCATTTTCAAAACCTAATTTATGAATTTCTAAAACAAAATTATCTTTGCCAAAAATATCTAAATAACTTTGAAGGACTTCTTCAATTTTAGATTCTTGTTGTTGCAAAATAGCTTTACCAAGTTCTCCGTTTATCCCACCGGATAAACATATAATTTCTGATAAGTTATTCTTACTTAACCATTCTTTAGGGATAACTGGAACACCAGATGCACCTCTTTCAGCTTTTTGATAAGCAGCTGAGATTAGCTTTACAATATTTTGATAACCGATATTTGTTTCTGCTAAAAGGACTAAGTCACTAACACCAAATTCGGTATCAACTTTTAGCTCGACACCAAATATAGGTTTAACTCCAGTCTTTAAAGCTTCTTTATAAAACTTAACAGCAGAAAAAAGATTACAAACATCTGTCAATGCTAATGCAACAATGTCTTTCTCTTTAGCAGCATTAAAAAGATCAGAAATTCTAACAGTACTATCGACTACAGAATAGCCTGTATGAACTCTAAGATGAGAAATCATAAATCAGAAAATTTTTTAATTATAAAAATATTCTTAAATCTTACTATAATTTAGCTACAAAATCATATATCAGACAAAAACAAATTAACCATAAATTCATACATAAAGAAAAACTTGCAGATTAAATAAATAGCATAACTATAACTAGATCAAACAATTTGCATTAAATTTACTTATTTTCTGATATTAACTTTTCTAAATCTGAATAATATTGAATATCTTTAAGCTGTGTATTTGCCCTTGAGTTTACAGCCCATTGAGCATAACAACTCCCTGAAGGAGTACACTTACCCGCTACACCAAACTCATCCACTAGCCTAAACTGATTAGTTATATCTTGTAAATTATTTAATCTATCTGCTGTGGTATTGTATAAAACTCCCTCTTTTCTACTATCTAAATCAGAATTACCATACTGAGTGTTGCACGCTTTCTCAAAAGCATTAGTAGGCATACACCCTCTCACATTAAAATAGCCCCATGCATACTTTTGAATTCCTTCTACAAACCACCATGCATGAGTTGTATGGAAATCTCCTTTAACTTCGTCAAAGTAATTATCTATATTAAAACCTTGTGGTACTTTATAAGTTATTACTTCTAACTTGTAGCTGTATAAATGGAATGACCTTAGTTTATTATTAATAGACTCTATCATTTGAAGAGTCTTATATATCCCTTCCGTTGTCTCTGGAACATCTATAAATAAAGATATATTTCCTCTGATATAGTCATGTTTTACAGCTATCCACTCTTCTGCAGAACCAGTTTTAAACATATAAGCCAAAGAATCATTAACCTGATTAAAATATTTCTGCTGAGTTGCTTTGTCTTCTTCACCAGAACCTGGACTACCTGACCCTAAACCACCTATTATTAAATAATTTGTTCCCACCTTATCTATATAAGGTTTAAACATATCTTGCCATTGCTTACCTATACTACTCCACATATATCCTGTAGCTAATAATCTATCTGTTTTTGGAAAATACGAGCCAGAATACTCTGCATCACTCTTTTTATCACTGGGCTTATAATCAAAATTATATCCACCCAAATTATCTGAATAGCTAATACCTGATACATCAAATTTCTCACCATGATATTGCTGTTCGAGCTTCTGCTCTATTTTCTCTTTAACTTCAGGATATCCCTGTATCCAATCTATAAATCCACAATATCCCATCGCAGGTATTGCTAATGTTGTTGCTAGCAGTAGTTTTCTTAGCTTCATTTTTTATTCTCGCTTCCTAAAAATCACAAATAAAATTGAACGCAACATGTAAAAATTTACTATTCAATCTCTAAATTCAAAAGTATCAAATTATGAAACCTTTTCCTAGCAAGAAAAAAGCTTATAGACATTTAGTTAAGAAATTAATTAAGATGAAAAAGATATTTGACTAATAATTTAACTATTATTGTTTGCCACTCCAAACGATATCAAGCTCTTTTGCAGCTTTAACATCATCCAGGCGACGAACTGGTAAATTATAAGGAGCTTTTTTTAGATAATTTGGATCTTTTGCAGCAATGTCTCTTATTTCAATCATTGCTTGTATAAATTTCTCCATACTATCTATAGTTTCTGTCTCTGTTGGTTCAATCAGCAAACATTCTGGCACTAATAATGGGAAATACATAGTTGGCGCATGTACTCCTCTGTCTATTAAGCACTTAGCGAAGTCTGTTGCTGTGACTCCATACTTTTGCAGCTCTGGTTTTAGAGTAATTATAAACTCGTGAGAAGCCCTTCTTTCTGGATAAGCCAGAGTAAAACCCTCATCTCTAAGTCTAGCCATCATATAGTTTGCATTTAGAGTAGCCATTTCAGAAGCTCTAGATAAACCATCCCCACCTAATAAAGCTGCATAAACATATGCTCTTATAAGAACCCCAACATTTCCACCAAATGCCGAAAGTTTTCCTATTGTTTCTGGCACATCTTTATCTTCTAGCCATACATATTTATTTTCTTTTTTACCGACCACAGGAATTGGTAAGAATTTCTTAAGCTTGTCATTAACAGCAACTGGTCCAGCACCTGGTCCACCACCACCGTGAGGTGTCGCAAAAGTTTTATGCAAATTCATGTGAAGGACATCAAACCCCATATCACCAGGTCTTACTTTACCCATAATTGCATTAAGATTCGCACCATCATAGTATAAAAGTCCACCAGCTTTATGAACCATATTAGCTATAGTTTTTATCTCTCTCTCAAACACTCCAACTGTCGAAGGATTAGTTAGCATGATACCTGCTGTCTTAGGACCAAGAACTTTCTCTAAAGCTTCTATATCAATATCACCACATTTTTTTGTAGGTATCTCAATCACCTTAAGCCCACAAACTTTAGCAGTTGCTGGGTTTGTACCATGAGCAGCATCTGGAACTATAATCTCATCACGCTCATAGTCACCTCTAGAGTGGTGATATGCTTTAATCATAGCAACCCCAGCGAACTCTCCTTGAGCTCCAGCCATAGGTGCTAATGATACGCCAGTCATACCAGTTAAGTTTTTAATAACTTCTTGCAAATCGTATAGACAAGCTAATACACCTTGAGAATTCTCAACACTTCCATATGGATGTTTATTTAAAAACTCTGATAAAGAAGCAAACTTATGCGCAGCTCTAGGGTTATACTTCATAGTACAAGAACCTAGAGGGTAGAAATTTGTATCTATACAAAAATTTTTACGAGACAACTGTGTATAGTGTCTAACCACATCTAGCTCTGCTTGCTCTGGTAATAGTGGAGCTTTACTTCTCAACATATCCTTAGGAATATCTGAAACATCACCTCTTTTATTTGGCATTAACGGCTTGGAGTTTATTCCTTTAATCTTTTCAAAAATAACCATTCTCAATCTCCTAAACCTTAGCTAAAACTTCTTTCGCTGCTTGTACATACGTATCATGATCACTTTCATCATGTATTTCCGTAGAGCAAATCATTATGGAATTTTTTAATTCTGGATCATATTCACTTAAATAGTAGCCAGCCTCTATATTTTTGTCTGCCATTTGCTTAACAAACTCTCTTACGTCTATAGGTAAATCTAAAACTACTTCATTAAAAAAAGGATTATTAAATCTAATATTAATACCTTTTATCTCAGTTAACTTCTGTGCAAGATTCTTAGTATTCTCATGAGATTTACTAGCTACTCTATATAAACCCTCAGGACCAAGCAAGCTCATATATATAGTCGCTGCTGTTACCATTAAACCTTGATTCGTACATATATTAGATGTAGCTTTTGCTCTTCTAATATGTTGTTCTCTTGCTTGTAATGTTAAGCAAAATCCCTCTTTACCATCCATATCTATAGTTCGTCCAACGATTCTGCCAGGCATTTGTCTAACATGACTCATCTTACAAGCCATAAAACCAAAATATGGACCTCCTGAAGATAGAGGGATGCCTAAAGGTTGACCCTCACCACATACGATATCTGCACCATTATCACCCCACTCACCAGGTGATTTTAATATAGCTAAAGACATAGGATTCGTTACAGCTATCACTAAAGCTTCTCTACCATGAGCCCAATTTGTTAGAGCATCAACATTTGGAATTTGTCCCAAGAAATTTGGACTTTGGATAACTACAGCAGCGTAATTATCATTATATTTATCTAGAGTTTCTAAATCTGTCTTACCTTTTTCAGAATCTAGTTTTACAATATCTATTTCCACTTCCTGATGTTTTGTAACAGATTTTAAAACATCAACATAAGCAGGGTGTAGTGCATCTACTACTAAAATTTTTAAAGATTTAGCTTTTTTATTAGACCTTATAGCCATCAAAACAGACTCAGCTAAAGCAGTCGCCCCATCATACATTGAAGCATTCGATGCCTCCATACCTGTCAAAGAAGCTATCATTGTCTGATATTCATATATCAATTGAAGATTTCCTTGAGAAGCCTCCGCTTGATAAGGAGTATAAGCTGTATAATACTCACCTCTACTAACAACATCCCATATAGCTGAAGGTATATAATGATGATACGCTCCTGCTCCAATAAAATTTATCATCTCTTTATTTTCAGAAGCTCTATTTTTCATTATCCTAGCAAGCTTAATCTCGCTAATTCCATCTGGAATATTTTTCAAAGAATCAATTCTTAATGCGTCTGGAATTTCATCAAAGAGAGCCTCAACTGAATTAACTCCAATGATATTCAGCATTTTATTTATTTGTTCATCTGTATGTGGAATAAATGACATAAGCTCTCCTAATTAAGGCTTAAATTATTTGGAATTTTAAAGATAAATTTTAGTTATTACTCTTCAATACATGCTGAATATTCTTCAGCACTAAGCAAACCTTCAACTTCTGCTTGATCTGATATTTTTAGCTTAAATAACCAGCCACTTTCAAAAGGAGATTTATTAATTTGCTCTGGACTATCAACCAAATCTTCATTAACTTCTAACACTTCTCCACCAACTGGAGCATAAACATCAGAAGCCGCTTTTACTGATTCAACAACACAAGCATCATCACCCATCTCTAAAGTATCGCCTACCTCAGGTAGTTCAACATACACCAAGTCACCTAAAAGAGATTGTGCATACTCTGTAATTCCAACAGTTGCTACATCACCCTCTACTTTTACCCACTCGTGTGTTTTTACGTACTTTAAATTATTAGGGATATTTTCCATAGTTTTTAGTCTCCTAAATATACTTACAAAGTTAAATTAATGATTTTCCATTCTTTACGAATTTTGGTTTGACGATCTCTACAGGTAAATGCTTGTCTCTTATAACAACCTGAGGATTATTAGCTTCTTTGGGAACATATGCTAGAGCAATAGAATACTTAAGTGTAGGAGAAAAGCTTCCACTTGTTATAAATCCAACCCCACCATTATCAAATACTATTTGCTGACCAGCTCTTAAAACACCTTTGGATTTAAGCACAACTCCAACCCATTTAGTATCTACACCTTCTGCTTTTCTTTTAAGAACAGCTGATTTACCAATAAAATCTCTATTCTCATCCTTTAAATCAACACTCCAACCCAAACCTCTATCTAACGGAGAGGTTGAAGTATTCATATCTGAGCCATAAAGATGCATTCCAGCTTCTAGTCTAAGAGTATCTCTAGCTCCTAATCCACAAGGGTTAGCCCCATTTGCAACTAAATCATTCCAAAATGATACAGCTTCATCTCTTGGCACAGCTATTTCAAAGCCATCTTCGCCAGTATATCCCGTCCTTGCAAACATCCATTCATCATGGAATAAAAAGTTAAATGGATTTAAAGATAAAACTCTCTCTGATACGGCTTTATCTAAAGTTTTTGATAAAACTTCTGAAGCTTTTGGACCTTGCACTGCGATAATTGCCAAATTTTCTTTAGGTGTTATTTCAACATCATAGCCACTTGAATTTTGCTTAATCCACTCAAAATCACTAGCTCTATTACCTGCATTAATAACCAATCTAAAAAAATTATCATTAATTTTATAAACTATAAGATCATCAACAATACCACCATCTGCATTTAGCATACAGCCATATTGAGCTTCATTAGCTTGCACTTTATTTATATGATTTGCTAATAGGTATCTTAAAAAATCAGATGTATCTTTTCCCACAATATCTAAAGCGAGCATATGTGATACATCAAATATCCCACAAGCTTCTCTTACTGAGTTATGTTCTGCTATTTGTGATCCGTAGTTAATTGGCATTTCCCAACCTGAGAAATCAACCATCTTAGCACCACTTGAAACATGAGTATCATGAAGAACAGTTTTAAGCATAGTTTAGAAAAAAGTAAAGTGCTTATATGAAAGAATTTATATAATAGAGACTTAATTTGCAATCGCTTTTTTAGCGCAACTGCGAATTAGAAGGATTAACCATGTAAACTAATTTTTTCCATTTTTTGATCAATGTTTATCTCAGAATCTCTTAAAGAAACAAACAAATTCAAGTAGATAACAGATAATATAATTACAAGAATATGATCATATGGGAAAGGAATAAAATTTGCCTTAACAGAATATGAAATCAATAATAATAGCCCTAAGTAGCTAATAAACATGAAAGCATCTATTTTTGCTTTTCCATATTGCTTAACCATTGTAAACTGATAAATTATCAATAAAATTAAAGATAACACAAATAAACCTACTAGATTACTTAATCCTGACCAGTAAACAAATAGTGTACATCCTATAAACCCTAAATATCCAAATAACGCATATGCTTTTAATCTAAACTTCCTCTCTCCATGTGGTTTAATCTTTCTAAAAACCATTAATGATACAGGCCCAGATAAACAGATTAGCATTACAAGAGTAGATAAAAAATTTACAAGCTCTGCCCAAGTTGGTGCTGGAACTAAAAATAACAGAGCTATAAAAAAGTTAATCCACAAGGCTACAATAGGGGCATCATTCTTATTTAATTTCTCAAGCTTCTTCCAAGAAAACGTAGTTCCAACAGTTTGCAATATTCTTGCTGTTACAGCTGTATAAACATTAGCTGTACCAAGTGGAGAAACAACCGCATCGACAAAAAGTATTACAAATAGGTAATTTAAACCAAGCAAACTTAAAATACCTAATAATGGAGCTGTAGCATTAAAAACTTTACTAGTATCACCATCTAAACAAAACATATATATCATAGTTAATAGGATATACATTACTAAACCTATTAGAACTGGTGCTATTACTGATAATGGTAATGCTATGCGGGGATTTTTAGCATCCGCTGCCAAAATTAAACCATTTTGAAAACCCGTAAAAGCAAATGCCACTCCAGACGAAGTAATAGCAAACAAAATATTACTAAAATTAAAAGGTGTATTGCTATAATGAGCTGTTACATTATCAACTTTTCCACAGGTTACTATCACAAAAATAGCGATAGTTAGAGGTAATATTATTTTACAAATACTTACTCCAGCATTCGCATTAGCCACTCTTTTAACATGAGAAGAATTAAACATAGTCAAAATTATCATTATCAAAAATGATAATATCAAACCATATAAAGAAAGCGTTACCGTCCCAGCATTATTGTTTATCAAGCTTGGAAACCAAAATGCTATATACTGTGTTGCTCCTTGAGCTTCAATTGGTAAATATACAACATAGCTTAACCATCCTATAATTATCATCATGAACCCTAAGCTTTTTGAGTGTGTAATATCAAAAAACCTCATAAAGCCACCTCTGATAGTTATAAATGTTACAACTTCAGCAAAAGTAAAGGCTATAAAAAGAATTAAAACAGCCGCTATAATCCAAGAAAGGATAGCCCAAACTCCGGCACCTTGGAACACATAGTAAGGAGAGAATAACCAACCAGTTCCTACCATCCCCCCCATAGACATTAACACCAAATGAAATGGTGATAGAGATTTTTTCGTTGTTTGCTCCTTCATAATACCCTCTTAAAATTATCAAAACTATTTATATATAACCACATATCAAATAGAAATACTAACCTTATAGTATTATATTAATTCAATATTTTTCATAAATTCTTTATAGTTTTATTGATACTATACAAAAAGTTTAATACAAGTTAATATGCTTATAACCTTATTCAAATTTAGTGAAACTTCATGCTTCTAATTGCAATATGTTTTATATTGACAGGAGTCCTTGTAGGATTATTATCTGGACTATTCGGACTTGGTGGAGGATTAACTGTAGTTCCTGTTATGATAATTTTCTTGTCTGCCTATGAACCTTCATATTCAGCTAACTTCATGCACATAGCTGTAGCAACCTCTCTTTTTGTAATGATATTTACATCTTTAATTAGCACCTATGCACACCATAAAGCTAAAAACATAGTCTGGAAAGTTGTTTTACCATTAAAGATTGGCGTTATAATTGGAACGATATTCGGAGCAATTGCTGCAACTTTCTTATCTAGTAAAATCTTAAAAATATTTTTTATATTTTTTCTTATATTCACTATACTCAAATGGGCATACAAGCTTTTTACCAATAAAAAAACTAGTAATATTATAGAATTTGATGAGCCAAAGAAAATATTAGCTGGAATATATGGCTTTATAACAGGCAGCATTGCTGTTCTTCTTGGCATCGGCTCTAGTGTTATGATTGTACCATTCCTTAAACATCGTAACTTTTCGATGTCTCAAGCTGCAGCAATAGCATCAGCAATAACACCTTTCATAGCTCTTTTTGGAGCAATCACCTATATTATTACAGGATATAACAATGTAAATATTCCTTCATATTGTTTTGGCTTTGTATATCTTCCAGCTGCTGTAGGGTTAATATTAGGAGCTCTTATTGGAGCACCTCTAGGAACATTATTATCAACAAAAATACCTTATAAAATACAAAATATAATTTATCTTGGATTCTTAATTTTAATCTTATTTATAATGATTTCTTAAAAGGAAAAATATTTTCAAGCAATTCATAGAATCTAAATATATGATATAATCAGCATTCTATTTTGCTCTTGCTAAAGTTCCTAATATGCTACACAAGCTAAAACTTTCAAGTATATTTTTACTTCTAAGCTTACCTTTAGCAACATATAGTTTTGATACAATCACAAGTAATTATTTAAATATCAATAACTTAGATGATGTAACCAAAAGTACATTTAAGCCTACCCCTTATATAAATATAAATGGTGGATGGGGACAACAAACTAATATGCCAAATGGTGGTGGAACTTTCCTTGCTAATATTGGTTACAGATTTGTTGAATCCTTTGCATTAGAGTTTGGTTATCAAACATTCATTGTTGATGCATACAACACAACTCAAGTTAATAATTACTTCTCAGGAGCAGGAAAATTTTATTATAAAATCAATAATTATGTGACAGCAGCTGTTGCTACAAGTGTTGGTATAAGCTACACAAATGTTAATAACATTAGCAACCAACAAAATGCGCCTGCAAGCTACTTAAGTACAAATAATCAAATAGGTGGTTTTGTAGCTTTCCCTGTTGGACTAATGTTCCCAATAAAATATGTCGATAATTTAAGTTTAAAAGTAGATTATATATACGCTTTATCTTTTAGTGGCGCTTCGCAAAACTTTGTTACTTCTGGATTACAATACTCATTTTAACTATTTTCTAAAACTTTGCTCTTTAGATAACTCAACATCTAAGAAGTCACTAAGCTTATACTTATCTTGTTTAAATACAAAATTATTATAAATAATCATATACACCAATATTTTACGAATATAATAACGTGTTTCTTTATATGGGACGTTCTCTATCCATTGAGGCGCTGGTAATTTTTTATCAGTTAACCACTTAGATACATTACCAGGACCTGCGTTATACGCAGCTAAACCTAAAATCACATTTTTATCAAATAATGTGTCTAAGAAGTATAAGTTTGCAGCTCCTAGATTAATATTGTTGTATGGGTTAAATATTAACTCATCCATCTTAGCAGCTTTATCACCTCTTAATCTAACTCTATATTTTTTAGTAATAAATTCAGCTGTTGGAATAGTCAATTGCATTAAACCTTTAGCGCCTGCCCAAGATCCTGCATCAACGTCAAATAAAGACTCTTTTCTCATTACAGAATATATTAGAGCCTTATCAACACCATACTTTTTAGATGCTTCATTAACATCTGATTCAAAAGCTGCCGGAAAAAGTAAAGGAATATTAGAGTAATCACCCAATACTGCCATATTAAATATTGCTGCATGATACATTTTATTAGACTCTGCCACTTGAGCTAAGTCTTCAATTTTTGATCTTTCTCCTGCCTTAAGCTTATTTCTAATAGACCACTTCCATACATTAGAAGAATCCTTATACTGATCTATTTCGAAAAGATCTATTGCCTGTTGAATTGCATCTTCTTTTGCTAAGTCTTTTAACTCTTGTTTAGAAAGTTTTTTAGGCTGAACATAACCAAAGTTATAAGGCTTACCTAACTCATCTGAAGCTAAGAATGAATAATAATCTAGCTTCTCTTTTGTCAGTTCTTCCAAAATAGGTTTAGCTTTAACTTCTTGCCCAGTTTTTTTATAACTATATGCCAACCAATATTTCCAAGCCTCATCAGATTTTAAGTTATCCGGAAGCTCTGCATATGTTTTAATGAACCCTGAATAATTATCATTATATAATTCAATTCTTAAGATCCATTCCCAAGCAACATCATTCAAATATTTAGGATCGACTCTTCTTAACCACTGTTTGGCTGCTGGTGATTGAGAGTGAGCAAAGCTAACAGCTATCATTGAAATACTTTCATGCTTAACTTTTGTATTAAGTAGCTGCTTATTATTTAAACTATCCCAAAGCTTTGCATATTCCTCATCATCTTTTTTAACAAGGTCTTTTGATATATCTAAAAAAACATCATTAAAACGTCTATATTTGTAATACTTAGCTATAAAATTATCTAAAGTCGATGGTTTTTTAGAAGCTTCTTGCCATGCTGAAATATAGTTAACATAATCATCATTATTTTTTACATATTGCTTTAATAACCATAGCGCATCACTAAATTTACCAGCAAAGGCTAAAGTATAAGCTTTTGTAACTACATAATCCTTATTCTTATCAGCTGAATTATCCCAATATTTTTGTATAACATTACACGCTTTTGGTAAATACGTTCTATCTTGCCACAATTTACCAAAATTATTTAATGCAGCTTTCTTATCTCCTAATTCATACTCAGATTCGTACTTCCAACACTTTCCAGAAATACCCAAATTTCCATCATAATATTTATTAAACAAATCCCACTGGTTGTTCTCTGCATAGTGTTCAGCTAATTTCTCTGATAATGGAGATATCCAATATTGATCTTTATATTTAGTATAAAAGTCTTGTATCGTATCTTGACTAAATAGCTTAGGATCACTAGCAATTTCTTTATATTTTAAATATGGATAAAGATCAGTATTTTTAAGCCTAGCCTTTATTTGATAATATGCATCATAATTCTTCTCATCTAACAGTTTCAAAGCTTTTTTATATAATTCTGTTTGATTATCCGTAAGTGCATTAGCAAAGCTTAAACTCGAAACAACAAATGCCCCAACCAATAGTACTCTTCTGAAAAACATAATCTTAAAAATAAAGTATTTTGATAAAATCTTAACATATAGACCAACTTCTTTACTATTTTTTTATAGATAAAAAGCGCTCTCTACTTTAGAATAAAGTTATAAGCTCTTCAAAGCTCAATAAGCATCTATGAAAAGGCAAGTAATTATAATTTTTAGTATCTGCTATATAAGCATATTTCTTTTTTATTTAATGTTAAATAAAAATAATGAATATAAATTTCTTATTCCATCAGCCTTACCTAAAATAACTACCAAGATCAATGTCCAAAATATTGACACTTTATCTGACAATATATATAACCATGCCTCTGCCATTACTGAGCTGAACAATAAACTTTTTGTAACGTGGTATTCTGGAACAGTAGAAACTTCACCGAATACAAAAATACTATTAGCCACAGCAGATAAAGTAAACAATCAATGGAGTTTTTTTGATAAAAGAGTAATAATGGATAAAGAAAAATATCAAGCTATTTCAAAAAAATACATACATCACTTAGGTAATCCAAGCATATTTTCTCAAGGCAATAGACTATGGCTATTTTTTACAACCTCATCTGGAGGCTGGGTAACCTCATCATTAAACATAATGTATTCGGATAATCAAGGTAAAACATGGAGCTCGCCTAAAGTTATTTTATCATCACCTATTTTAAACTATAGTTCTCTAACTAGAGGTGCTGGTGTGACTTTAAATAATAATAACTTTGCACTTCCAGTTTATAAAGAATTTAATAACCTTACTGGTAGATGGTTTATATTTGATAATAATGGTCAATTAATAGATATATCTGAAATGACAAAAAATGGTATGACTTTGCAACCAACAGTAGTACCTATATCAGATACTCATGCTCTTGCTTTTTATCGTGAAATGTATAGTCAAAAGAAAAAAATCTATTTTAATGAATCTTTTGATGGGGGAAAAAACTGGACAACAGGATACTTTACAAAGCTTAATAATCCTGGTGCAGGAATTGCTGCGGTAAAAGTAAAAAATGGAATCCTATTAGCATATAATGATTCCACTGAGAACAGACAAAACCTTAGCTTAGCCTATAAGAGTAATAATTCTGAAAAATGGCAGAATATATACACATTCGAAAATGAAGAAAGGCATGACCTTTCATATCCATTTCTACTTACTAGCGATAAAGATATATTTCTAACTTTTTCTGCCGGAGCTCCTGGTAAACTTAAGATCAAAGTGGTTGAAATTAAAGGAGAAAACATAAATGCTTAATTATTATGGCCTTTTAGCTACAAACCTATTCATAATTTATTTGATTACACGAATTTTAGGCTTCTTACCTAAAAAAAATTTGACTATTTCAGTTTTTATTTTATTTCTATTGTTTAATACTATAAATGTTGAAAGTAATGTTAATATTGCTGAAATAGTTTTCGGATTTATTGGATACCTTAGTATATCTTCCAGCTTATTATTAATAATACTAATTTTTAATAAATTGTATAGTTCTAACAAAACGACTTTTACCTACACAAGCATCGCTTTCTTAATGATATTAACTATATTTTATGTATCTTTCTTTATAAACTCATATACTTTATATGATATTGGTTTCACTCCATACATTATTCTATTTTTCATATTCACATATGGTTTAATTTTATTAAAAGTATCTAAAAACTTTATATTATTTAATTGTATTATTTTAATGTCTTGTGTAATCAGCTTTACAGAACTACTTCAATTAAACATTTGGAACTATTTAGTTGATCCATGTCTTCTTATAATTTGTATTATAGAGTTAGTTAGAAGTTTAGTAATAAGATTTAGAAATAAACAAAGTAATTTAGTAATTAAAACTTTCTAATCATAGACATAACAAAATCAGCCGATTTATCTGCTGCTTCTTTTGCAAAAATATCAAAGTTTTCTGGAGCTGTTCCATCCGCCGTATCAGAAATACTTCTTAATATTAAGCAGGGAACTCCAAACTCATTACACACTTGATTAACACTACCACCTTCCATCTCTAAAGCCTTCGCCCCAAACTCTTTGGTTATAAACGACTTTTTCTCAGTGCCATGTATAAACTGATCTCCAGTTGCAATAACGCCCGTATGAAAATTAATATCTCGTTCTTGAGCTATTTCCTGAGCTTTAACTAATAAACCTTTTGAAGTTGGAATGATAACATCAGCACTAGGTATTTTTCCATATGGATAACCAAAAGCTGTAATATCAACATCATGTTGGACAGTAGCCGTTGCAGCAATCACATCTCCGATTTCCAGATCACCTAATCCTCCAGCAACTCCTGTAAACAATAAAACTTCTGCATTAAACTTCTCTATCATTACAGTTGCTGTAAGCGCTGAAAAAACCTTACCTATCTTACTATGTGCAATGACTAAGTCATGTCCTTTATATTCAGCCAAATAGTATTTATTATTTGCATATTCTACAACCTCATATTCATCAAAATATTTAAGTAATGGCTTTATTTCTATTTCCATAGCCCCAAGTACTGCTATCTTCATTGCTTCTCCTCAATAATCACTTTACTTATATTTCTAAAACCTTTAGGAAGAAGTAATCCTCCACCACTAGTTTTATCAGTAAAATACTCTTCAAAATTTTTATTATTAATTCTCATAAACCTTTTTCCAGAATTAAGTACGACTTCTTCTTTATTAGAATCAAATAAACAAACAAATTTAACTTTTTCTTTTTTATCTACTTTAATTACACTTTTACCCTTTCCTTTCTTCATTATAGCAAAACTAGCATGATCCCTTACAGCAACACGCCCTTCACTTGTTACAAAAACAGCTTTTTGGCTTATATCACTGTAATCCACCAAACTAAAAGAGTCATCAACATCAAATATATTTTTCCCTGTACTCTTTGTTGATATTAAGTCATCTCCAGGAATAATAAATCCTTTGCCACTTAAACTAGTTACGAGAAATTGTGACTTTGATGATGCGAAACAAATCCCGACTATTTCATCTGCTTTATCTAATGGAATATATGTAGTTATATGCTCACCATAACCCCTTGCTGATGGGAATTTATCAACATACATTGAGTATGACTTACCAAATTTAGTGAAAAATACAGCTTTTACGTTGCTATAACCTGTAGCTGAAAGCTTGAATGAATCTTCTGGCTTATAACTTAAGCTTGAGACATCTAAATTATCTCCTTTAGCACACCTTACCCAACCAGCTTTTGATAAAACAACTGTGATTTTTTCAGAAGGCATAATATCTTTTTCTTCTAAGGCTTCTGACTTTTCAACTTCTATTATCTTAGATCTTCTAGAATCCCCAAATTCTTGGAGGATTTCTTTAAGTTCTTTTTTCATTAAATTTCTAAATTTAATATCACTATTTAGATATCCTTCGAGCGTTTCTTTTTCCTTTTCTAACTCTTTTTGCTCTTTATTTATTTCGATTTCTTCTATTTTAGCAAGCTTTCTTAATCTAATGTTTAAAATTGCTTCTGCTTGAATCTCAGATAATTTAAATCTATTTTGCAACTCTATACTTGGTTCATCAAAGTTTCTAATAATAGATATAACTTCATCAATATTAAGAAACGCTATCAATAAACCCTCCAAAATATGAAGTCTATCGTTAACTTTAGATAAGCTTTCTTCTAATCTTCTTCTAAGAGTAATTCTCCTATACTCTAACCACTCTTGTAATATTTCTAATAAATTTTTAACTCTAGGTCTATTATCTAAACCAATCATATTCATATTAACTCTAAAGCTTTTCTCAAGATCTGTAGTCGCCAAAAGGTGCCCGATAAGTTTTTGCATATTCTTCTTTACAGTTCCAGAATATAAAACTATCTTTACAGGTTCTTTATCATCTGATTCATCTTGAATGTTCTTTATCCATGTAATTTTTTGCGACTTTAACTGGTTTGCTATTTGCTCCATTACACTAGAGCTTGAAACCTGATGTGGTAACTTAGTTATTATAATATTTCCATTATTATCAAAATGATATACTGCTTGTTGCTTAATTGAGCCACTTCCTGTTGCATATATCTCCCTAATCTCTTCTCTTGAGTTTATAATATTTGCTCCACCTGGATAATCTGGAGCTTCAACCAATTCTAAAACATCTTCTAAGTTTGCTTTGGGATTGGATATTACATATAAACAAGCATTTAAAATTTCAGATATATTATGAGGAGGAATATAAGTAGACATCCCAACTGCGATACCCATAGCACCATTTAATAAAATATTTGGCACCTGTGCTGGTAAAAGCTTAGGCTCCTCTAATGTTCCATCAAAATTTTTAACCCAATCTACCGTCCCTTTCTTAAGCTCATCTAATAGCAATATTGCATATTTAGAAAGTCTAGATTCCGTGTATCTCATTGCAGCAAATGACTTAGGATCATCTATAGAACCCCAGTTACCTTGACCATCAATAAATGGATATCTATATGAAAAATCTTGCGCCATTAAAACCATCGCCTCATAACAAGCACTATCCCCATGAGGATGATATTTACCCAAAACATCACCAACTGTACGAGCTGACTTCTTATATTTTGATAAATGGCTAAGTCCAATTTCTGACATTGCAAAAATTATCCGCCTCTGAACTGGTTTTAAACCATCAGATATATGTGGTAATGCCCTGTCTAAGATTACATACATTGAATAATTCAAATAAGCCTGTTCAGAGAATTCTCCAACCGTTTGCTGTTCTTCCAAACTAGATAATAGATCCATGAAAGTATTTTTATATGATAGATATATTTAGGCTAAATTATAACTTAACTGAATTGATGATTCTATAAACTTATTGAGGGCTATTTTGTAGTTGATGATATTCCATAGTTTCAAGCTCTTTAGAAAGTACGAATTTATTTCGTTTTAGGAAATTTAATGTTTTAAATATATTTGCAAACCCTGATAAAATCCATGTTTTTGTTGCATAGTCATAAGTAGTTTTAGCTTGCAGATATTTACTAGTTCCTCTTCTACATTCCTGAGTTAAATAATCAGTAGCTGGAAACTTTATTATAATATGTCCCCTTTTATCATATACAGCGACTTTTGCATAATTTGATAAAGACATCAATTGCTCTCTTGGAGATTTAAAATCATCCCATGACAATACATTCTTACTGAGACTCTCTTTTTCAAAACTTTTTACTGATTTAGCCTGAAAGTCTTGCTTAAGCTGATAGCTTTCATCTTTAAGTCCATTAAACTTTTCTAAAAGCTCATTATATCTTTTATTTAAAGTCAATATTGAGACTTCTAAACTATCATTTTTGCTCAATAACACTGCGGTCTTATCTTTATATTTTCTTGTAGCTTTATTTATCTCTTCTTGTATAAGGTTATTTAGATCACTTCTTAAGGAAAATATAAAATTACTATCTTTGATTTCGTACTTTTCTAAACTTCTACTCAAAAGCTCTAAGAATTCATCTTTAACTTGCTTAATCTCCGACGACTCTGTTTCTTCTAATGCTTTTTGTATAGCTGAGTCTTGGTTTTCTTTGAATAAAGATATTTTTTCAACTAAATCAATAATTGAAACTTCTCTACCAATAAGCTTTCTAACTTTATCAACTGTAACCTCTTCTCTTTGTGATTTTAATAATTCACACTTTTCGTTGACAATTGATTGAGCTACTTTTTCAGCCATGCTAAACCTTTTCTTCTTCTCTTAATGTAAGAACTTCATAGCCATCTTTAGTTACTAAAATAGTATGTTCCCATTGAGCAGATAAAGATCTATCTTTAGTTACAGCTGTCCACCCATCTTTCAAAATAGACACCGCCTTCTTCCCAATATTTATCATAGGTTCAATTGTAAAAATCATACCTTCTTTTATTTCCGCACCAGTACCAGCCTCACCAGAATGCATCACATGAGGAGCCTCATGAAAATCTTTACCTATACCGTGCCCACAGAAAGCCTCTACTATAGAATAACCAAACTGTTTAGCATGCTTCTCTATAACTGCACCTATATCTCCAAAATGCGCCCCTGGTTTTACAATTTCTATTCCTTTCCATAAACACTCATGTGTGACTTTAACAAGCTTTTCAGCCATTATTGATGTTTCACCAATAATAAACATTTTACTTGTATCTCCATGATAACCATCTTTTTTGACTGTAACATCTATATTAAGAATATCACCTTTCTTTAGTTTCTTTTCTGATGGTATCCCATGACACACTACATGGTTAATAGATGTACAAATTGATTTTGGAAAGCCATGATAGTTTAAAGGTGCTGGATAAGCATCTTGCTTAGTTATAATATAGTCATGACAAATATTATCAAGCTCCTCTGTCGTCACGCCCTCTTTAACATATGGCGTAATCATTTCTAAAACTTCCGCGGCTAACTTTCCAGCCATACGCATTTTTTCAATCTCTTCAGGAGTTTTTATAATTATTCCACTCATTATAATTAATCCAATTTTATATTATTCTTCGAAAATTACTTAGGACACATTATAAACCATAGCTTATATAATAGATAGTTGTTGTAAAAAGCTACTAAACTATTACAATTTTCAGTAAATCTAGAAAAAAATACTCCAATGAAAATAAAACAAGCTCAAATAGAAGTTAAGAAAATTCTAGGCGAAATAGAACATCCACGATTAGCTAGTTTCATTGCTCTAACTGAAGAGGTTGGTGAAGTTGCGAATGAAATAATGAAAAAAGAAATTTATGAAGAAAAGACTGACATAACTGATCTTAAAAATGAAATATGCGATGTTTTTTTATGTCTGCTAGAATTAGCTAATGTTTATAACATTGATCTTGAACAAGAGTTTACTAAAAAGCTGAAGAATATAGAGTGTCGAGCTAAAGAGTGGAAAAACATTAAAGATTTGCTACAAATTAAACGAGAAAAATTAAATTAATCTAATTTATAGACAAATATCTATCTTTTTATTTCTTTTTTGATTATCATCTACAACGTGAGGATTTGAAAATAACGAATGTTAAATTTTCTTATTTGCCTTTTATATAAAATTGTTTCAGTTTTAATATTTAAGTCTCTTTAAGCAAATTACTATATCCTATCCTACCGGACAATGTTATTGTTGTCTGAATGAAATTAAATAAATAAATAGTGAGTAAATAATAATGAGTAATAAAATACAAGGAACAGTAAAGTTCTTCAATAATCAAAAAGGTTTTGGATTTATTAGCCCTAGCAATGGTGGCAAAGATGTATTTATACATATATCAAAGTTAGACAAAGTTGGCGGTACTTTAAGTGAAGGTCAAAAAGTGTCTTTTGAAACTAAAGAAGGCATGAAAGGCCCTGAAGCTATTAATGTTGAGGCGTTATAATGCCTAGTATTAGAGTTGATGATCGCAAACCTTTTGATCTAACTTTAAGAAAGTTTAAACATGCTTGTGAAAAAGCAGGTATAAGACAAGAGTTAAGAGAAAGACAGCATTACGTCAAACCTACAGAAAAGAGAAAAATTGCTAAAAGGCTTGCTGTAAAAAGAGCAAAAATTGCTACTAGAAATGCTTTCTTATCTAAATACTAATAGTCCAATCTAAATTTTCTTATAATTCTTATTACATAAAATTATAAACTTTATTGTTTTATAGTTATTCCAAACCTATACAAATATTATTCATTACTAATAAATAGTTTGATAGAAAAATAATATAACAACTATTTTAGCCATTGCTCTCTATTTAACTGATACAAGAATTTGCCTTCTTTATCTGTATCTATCTTTAGGGCGCCTAGCTTTTCAACTGCCTTTTGAGATCTATAATTATACTCCCAAACATCAAAAAGAACTTTATCTAAATATTGAAAAGAATAATCTAACATAAGTTTTTTTATAGATCTATTAATGCCTGAACCCCAATATTCTGCTGAAATAAAAGTATAACCTATCTTTACAGACTGATCTTTTGGATCATATGTATAGAACCTTGTTGAACCCATTATTTGATTCTTTTTAAGGTCAATTATTACGAAGCACCCTTCTTTATTTGCTAATCCAACATCAAAATATTTCTGGAACACATCGGGCTTCCATCTCTCATCAAAATGTTGCTCCCAGATTTTTGGATCAGATGCTACTTTATATAAATCTGCAAAATGCTCTTTTTTCATTTGAGTAAGTCGGACATACTCACTGCTTAAACTTATCTTGAAATTCATATTTTACTATTCCAAAATTTCAATTCCCAAGTTGACAAGGTCTTATTATATTTTTCAGCAATAACTTTTTTTGCTTTTTTAATCACATCGTTATATTTTTCTATTTTTTCAAGCTGTGTCCACTTTATATCAAAACATCTATCTTTAGAGATTCTTTTTAACTCCCCAAGTACTATCCCATCTAATGGACAATGAGGAGGTTCTTTTATTTCACCCAAACACCATAAGTACTTTAGGTATAAATTAAGAACCTTTTGTGATACTCCTATACAAAAGCCTTTGTTTACTATCAATCTATCTTTAAATTTGTTAGTTGTTTCACTTGATATTGTTTTAATTAATTCAAAGTGATTTTTTTCATCTAACTCAATACTATCTTTTTGATAATCAGAGATATGACCATCTATAATTTTTTTAACGAACAGTTTAATTTTTAAACGTTCCTTTTCGCCAATTTTCCCCTCTTGGTAAGTATTAGACCTCTGAAGTCCTCCTTTCCAAGCAAGATTAAAGAGCTCCGATAACAGAAAATCTTTTTTCAACTCTTCTTCATCTACGTTCTCAATATCCATATTACTCAACCGTAACAGATTTAGCTAAGTTTCTAGGTTGATCAACATCAGTACCTTTGATTATTGCTACATGATAGGAAAGAAGCTGCAAAGGAATAGTAAATACTATTGGAGCATTAAAGTCATCACCACCATCTAAATCAAGCATTATACTATTTTCAAAATTAACTTTACTTTTTATTGCCTTATCAACAAATAGTATAAGCTTTCCGCCTCTGGCATATACTTCTTGCAGATTTGACAAAGTTTTATCTAAAAGCTCATCATTTGGAACTACTGCTACTATTGGCATATTTTTATCAACTAAAGCAAGTGGTCCATGCTTCAACTCTCCAGAAGGATATGCTTCAGCATGAATATAAGATATTTCTTTAAGTTTTAATGCTCCTTCTACAGCTATAGGGAACTGAAGACCTCTACCTAAGAAAATGGTATGTTCTTTATCAGAAAAATATTCACTTATTGCATCAATTTCAGCATCTAGTTTCAAAGCACCCAAAGCAAGAGCTCTTGTTTTTTTAAGTTCTTCAAGATGCTTACCTATCTGAGTATCTGACATAGTTCTTTTGGTCTTTGCTAAAACAAAAGTAAATATTGCTAAAGCGACTAATTGTGTAGTAAAAGCTTTAGTTGATGCAACTCCTATCTCAACACCAGCCTTTGTCATAAAAGCAATGTCTGACTCTCTAACTAAAGAGCTATTTGGCACATTACAAATACACATACTACCTAAATAGTTTTGTTTCTTACTTTTTCTTAAAGACTCTAACGTATCAGCTGTTTCACCAGATTGAGATATACTCAAAAACAAAGATCCATCAACTACGACATTATCTCTATATCTAATCTCACTTGCTATCTCAACACTACATGAAACTTTAGCATACTTCTCTAGCCAATATTTAGCAGTCATACCTGCATTATAACTAGTTCCACACGCAACTATACAAATATGCTTTGCTTTCTCTAAAAGTTCTAAAGCCCTGTCATTAAAGTTTTCTAAATATAGCTCTCCGTTTTGATCAAGGTTTGCATTTATTGTGTTTGATATTGCTTCTGGCTGCTCATATATTTCTTTAAGCATATAATGCTTATATCCATCCTTTGAAGTACTTGAAGAAGCATAGTTATACTCTTCTATTTCAATACTTTTTCTTGAACCTTTTTTATTATAAACTTCAAAAGACTCTTTAGATACTATAGCAATATCACCCTCATCCAGATATGCAAATTTATTTGTTACAGGAAGTAATGATAATGCATCTGAAGATACAAAATTTTCATCAATACCAACCCCAATAACTAAAGGAGAGCCTGATCTAACTACTACAAGCTTATCTTGAAATTTTTCAGAGATAATAGCTAATGCATAAGCTCCTTTTAACATCGCAGTTATTTGACTAATATTTTCGACTATTGTTTTATTGTCATTCCACTCTCTATCCAAAAGATGTGCTACTACCTCTGTATCAGTATCAGATTTAAAAGCATACCTATCTTTGATCAAAGATTTTTTTAGCTCTTCAAAATTTTCTATCACACCATTATGAACAATACAAAACTTATCAGATGCATGAGGATGAGAGTTTTCTTTCGATGGTTTACCATGAGTTGCCCATCTTGTATGGGCTATGCCTATAAAGCCTCCAAAATCAGTCAGACTTTCTACAGATTTTTCTAACTCAACAACCTTACCAACTTCTTTACAAATATCTATCTTATAATTATTCATAACAGCTAAACCTGCTGAATCATAACCTCTATACTCTAGTTTTTTTAGACCTTCAATTAATATCTTTGTAACATTTCTTGTCGAATTAGCGCCAACAATACCACACATGTCTTCACTCTCTTATTTTTCAATTTTTTTAACAGGCCTAACCCAACTATCTATAAGTTTTTGCTTAGCTCTAGATATAGCTAATTGATCATCTGCGACATCTTTAACAATTGTAGACCCTGCTCCGACAGTAGCGCCTTGACCAACCGTGACTGGTGCAACAAGTTGAGAATCAGATCCAATAAATGCATGTGATTTAATAATTGTCTTATGCTTATTAGCGCCATCATAGTTACATGTGATAACTCCAGCACCTATATTACATTTTTCACCAATTTCACTATCTCCAAGATATGTTAGGTGTGATGCTTTTGATCCTTTACCTAAATAAGTATTTTTAGTTTCAACAAAGTTTCCTATAACAGCTTCTGACTGAATATCACAACCTGGTCTTACCCTTGCAAAAGGACCCACTATAGCATTCTCTCTTATAATAGAACCATCAACCATAGTATTAGCTTTAATTTTTGCCCCACTCTCTATAGTGCAGTTCTTCAGTATACAATTTGCACCAACTACAACATTATTACCAACTACAACTTTACCTTTGATAATTACATTTATATCAAACCAACAGTCTTTACCAACAGTCAATTCGCCCCTAATATCAAATCGTGCAGGATCAGCAATACTAACTCCCTGAGACATTATGAGATGAGCTTGATTCTGTTGCCAAACTCTTTCTAGACTAGCTAATTGCGCCCTATCATTTACACCTAAAATCTCAAACTCTTCGATAGGATGACTGACATGTATAGCAACATCATCTCTTTTAGCAAACCTTACAATGTCTGTTAAATAATATTCTTTCTGAGCATTCTCTGCTTTAATTTGAGGTAACCATTGAGCTAGAAATTTTTCATTAACACAGTATATACCCGTATTAATTTCTTTAATTTGCTTTTGAATTTCTAAAGCATCTTTTTCTTCAACAATTTCTGAAACTTTACCAAACTTATCACGAATAATCCTTCCTAAACCAGTTGGATCTTTCACAAATGCTGTTAAAACACCAAGATCTGCCGCATGAGTTTTTAATAAATCATTCAACACTTCAACTGATATTAGTGGCACATCTCCATATAAAATTAAAACCTTATCATTTTTATTTACATGTGGTAAACATTGCAATACTGCATGACCTGTACCGAGCTGCTCTTTTTGATATACAAAAGTGACTTTTTTGTCTTCTAAGCATTGTTCTAATTGCTCACGCAAATGACCAGTTACAACAATTATATTATCTGCTTTTAGCTCCTCTACTGTATCTACAACATGTCTAATAAGTGGCTTACCAGCTAGCGTTTGTAAAACCTTTGGCTTATTAGAGTTCATTCGAGAACCTTTACCAGCTGCTAAAATTATTACAGATAAACTCATAAAATCTCCTTAACCTCTACTTTGACAGCTTTTCAGACAAAACTGTAATTATTTGATAGTGATCTTCTAGCATTCTATCACACATATTATTTAAAATAATATCTAAAGGAACCCATTTTAATGCCTTTGCATCATCTTGAGCTTTTGTTGCTGGTAACTCTGATAAACCTTGAAAAACAAATAAGCTTACATGAGTAATAGTTCTTCCTCTTACCGAACGAGCTGGATAATCAAAAACATAAGTACCTTGCCTTGCTAAAGCTAGTTGATCTCTTGTTAAATCTATAGCTGTTTCTTCATAAAGCTCTCTTATTACCCCTGCTTCTATAAATTCATCATTATCTAAAAACCCTCCAGGCAATGCCCATAAATCTTTACCAGGATGATTTTTTCTCTGAACAAGAAGTACATTATTATTTATAATAACTAATGCATCTGTAGTAACTAAGACTGGTTTATATGGTGCTGTAGACCATAACTTTTTATATGCCTCAACATATTCATACTCGTCTTTTAAGAAAATATATTGTTTAGTTTTTAAAAAACTATTCAAAAAACCATACGTTCCAACACTTGAAAAACTACTTACCATATAATCTTTTAGTATATAGCCTTTATAAAAACTCTCTCTGAAATTAGTAGCATTATAATTTTTATAATTATCTACAGAAATATACTCCCATTCTGGAAAACTTTTTAAATAATAACTTGTATCATCTTTTTTATGTCCAACTATAGCTACTGTACTATTTAAATTAGTATATTTATTAACATTATCTCTTAGATGCTGTTCCCACTTCTCTTCTTGGTAAAAATAGTCAGCCAAGTGCTCTATATTAACTCTTGATATATCTATATTTGCTACTTCTAAATCAGATATTATCATTTGTTTTCGTTGTTCAAATGAAAAAGGATTTTTTATATTTGGAGCACCAAATGAACTTCCAACATTTATGATTATTTTATTACTATGAACTAAAGCTTCTTTTATATTATGTAAATGTCCTACATGGAATGGTTGAAACCTTCCAATAAAAACTGAAAGATCATATTTTTTCATAATACCCTCTAGTTAATTTCATCCACTTTAGCATCACTATTATAAATTTCATTATTATCTGGCGCTGTTGGTTGTATATTATTTATTTCTGAAGCAGAAGGTTTTGAAGCATCTGTACTACCACTATTATCAATTGATTTATTATATGAATCTAATTGGAAAGAATGTAACTTATCCTTCTTACCTAATCCAAGACCTCCTGATAATCCACCTAAACCAGATTTACTAGACTTATCATTTATTTGTGATGTTTGAATTTCATCAGCTTCTGCTTGTAAATCAACATTACTCTCATCAAGCTCTTTATTATTCAAACTCTTTCTTATATCTGACAGAAGCTTTGAACTTTCAGTGATATTATCATCTGCTATAGTCTCACCATCACCACTTAAGACAACACTCATACTAACAAGGCTTGATAAATTATCAACTTTCCTAGCTTTAATTATGTATATAACGTCTTTTTTTAGAGCTTTTACTTTAATTAAATACCCTGAGAGCAACTGTTTTTCAGTAGACATTACTTCATACTCATCTGGTTGAGCATGAAAATAATCATCTAATAATTTAAGAGTCACACTTAATGGCTCTCTAAATACTAACTTCATATTATTTTTATCATCATAAACAACACTAATTGCAACTTTATATGTCTGTGCTCTAATAATTTTTGCCATATTATATGTGGCAGCAAAACTAGGTGGTAGCATATCTCTTTCTGCCTCAGCAACTTGTGATGAAGGAAACTCATTATCTCCATCAGGCATAGTAAATCTAGGCTTAATATCATCGCCATTTAATCCGGCAGGAACTTTTAATGGAGGGCTTTCTATAACTTTTCTACGCGCATAATCATATTTTCTATTTCGAAAAGGGGTTCCCTCTATAGTATCTGTCAAATTTTCATAACTAAAATCTGACTCAACACCATCTCCCGCACAACCATGAAGCGCCATTAAAGGCAATAATAAGAGTAAATATTTTTTTATTTTCTTCATCTATTTACTAAACATAAATTACTTAGGCAACATTATAACATAGTGATATACTAATATCTTAGGCTACATAATATATATTTAAATTTTCTACTTAGGAGACTTTTTATGAAAGAAACCCTTTTTATCTTACTACAACAGCTATTACCTCAGGCAATTTTATCTAGAATCGTTGGGAAAATGGCTGATTGCAAAAATAAATTATTAAAAAATTACTTAATAAATTTAGCAATCAAAAAGTTTAATATTAACCTAGATGAAGCAAAAGATAATGATATAGATAACTATAAATCTTTTAATGAATTTTTTATTAGAGAACTAAAAGAAGGTATTAGACCATTAAATAATGATTCTAAAATAATTTCATCACCTGCAGATGGTTGTTTAACTCAATTTGGTCAAATAGTTGATGATACAATTATCCAAGCAAAGAACAAAAACTTTTCTTTAAAGGCTCTTATTGCTAATAGCTCAGAAACTGATTTTAAACAATTTGCAACAATTTATCTTTCACCAAGAGACTATCATAGAGTTCATATGCCTATAGATGGTACTCTAACTAAAATGGTTTACGTTCCTGGGAAATTATTCTCAGTAAATGAAACTACTGCTAATAATATAGATGGTCTTTTTGCAAAAAATGAAAGATTAGTTTGTTATTTTGATACCAAAATAGGTGAAGTAGCAGTAATCTTTGTTGGAGCTTTATTAGTCGCTGGCATTGAAACTGTATGGTATGGAAAAATCGCACCAAATTATTATTCATCTACTCAAACATGGTTATATGATAAAGAAAAATATAACTTAACTTTTAAAAAAGGAGAACAGTTGGGTTGGTTTAATTTCGGTTCAACTGTAATTATTTTATTACCACAGGACAAATCTAAACTTTCTTTCAACTTTTCTGAAGAAAGTTCTATTATAGTTAATCAAGATTTAGCTTTACTAGATTTATAAAATTTTAAATTATTTATCCAACTTCTACTAAAAATATTATTTTTTGTTATGTCGTTCTTTTTACATTGCTTGATATAATCTTGTTCTTTTTTCGTCGAAAGAATATCTTCCTTTCTCTTAATTCTTGGAATTAATTTTATATCAAATCTTTTTGCCCATTTTCTTATAGTTACATGTTTAAAACCAAGAAATTTCTCAGCATCATAGTAACTAAAACCTCTCTTCTTACAAACAAGAAGGATATCTTTTGCAGAACATTTAAATCTATTTCTTATTATCTGTTCAAAATTTCCTGAGTACTGATTTGCCATCCTGGCACCTCCTATACAACGGTTAAATTAACCACTCAAAAATCTCTGTCGCTTCAGTATTACCGTAAAAAAAATTTTTATCAAGCTTTTATACAGCAACACCACCAAGTTCACACCAAACCTGATATGATCTGATATAACTTCATTATATAAGGCTTAACTTTTACAGTCTTTATTCTTTTTTAAATACCTGCTATTCATTATTTTCAATTTACATCAAACCCTATTGATTAACTATAACGATTAGAGACAACGACTCTTTTTTGTTATAGTTTATAAATAAATATCATTGAGGAGTTTCTATGCTAAAACATATATTAAAACCAAGAAAAAAGAATATTGGAAATTTCCCTGTTAATAGATTACTTCCATCAGCAAAGCAAAAAATGATTGGGCCTTGGATATTTTTTGATCATTTTGGTCCAGTAGAGCTTTCAGAAAATAAAGCACTAGACATCCTTCCTCACCCACACATTAATCTTGTCACAGTAACATATCTATTTGATGGAGAGATTGTGCATAGAGATTCTATTGGAAGTTTTCAAACTATAAAGCCTGGTGATCTTAATTTAATGGTTGCAGGAAAAGGAATAACTCACTCTGAAAGAGAACCTCTAGAAATACGTAAAAATAAAAGATTAATGCACGGATTACAATTTTGGCTAGCTCTACCAAATGAGTTCGAAGAGATTGAACCGGCTTTCTTTCATTATTCAAAAGAGAACCTACCAACTTTTGAAGTCAATGATGCTCAAATAAAACTAATTATAGGAACAGCATGGAACAAGTCATCTCCTGTGAAAACCTACTGTGATACTTTATTTGCAAAGATAAATATATTAAAAGGTAATAGTCTAACATTACCAAATGAAGAAGAAATAGGAATATATGTTCTTTCAGGAGAGATAGTGATTAACCAAGAGAAAGTAACTCAACATTCTTTAGGGATCCTAGATAAAGAAAGTACACATATATTAGCAAGTACTGATTGTGATCTTCTTCTTATTGGAGGGGAAAATATTGGTAAAAGATTTATTGAATGGAACTTTGTGTCAGGTCGCTCTGAAAGAATTTCTCAAGCAAAAGATGATTGGAAAGCACAACGTTTTAATAAAGTTATTGGAGATGAAGGTGAATTTATTCCCTTACCTTAATTAATCTATTAAATAAACTTCACCTTTTACTAACTAATTACTATAATCTATTCAAAAACATTTTTATAAGAGAAATATGGATTTAAACCAACTACTCCTTACTCTTTTAATGGCAGGTATTCCTCTAATATTTGCTATCACACTACATGAAGCTGCTCATGCCTATATTGCTAAATTCCGTGGAGATATGACAGCATATAACCTTGGGCGAGTCACATTAAATCCAGTACCTCATATAGACTTAATAGGGACTATCATAGTACCGGGGCTACTTTTATTATCATCAATGACAGTTGGATTCCCTTTTATTTTTGGATGGGCGAAACCTGTTCCAATAAGTTATAATAATCTAAAAAAACCTAAATTTGACATGGCACTTGTTGCATTAGCTGGACCTCTAGCTAATTTTATTATGGCTGTAGCATGGGCACTTTTATATAAACATATAACTCTACATCCATATATACAACAAATGGCTCTTTATGGAATGATTATTAATGTTGTCCTAATGGTACTAAATTTACTGCCCATTCCCCCTCTTGATGGTAGCAGAATAGTCTCAGCGATCCTTCCTCCCGCAGCAGCCTATAAATACAATGGTATTGAAAGATATGGTTTTTTTATTTTATTAGCCTTAATAATAATTCCTTTTCAAGGGGGTAATTTATTATTTTTCATATTAAACCCTTTTATTAGTTTTACTCTACAAATTATCCAAGCTATTACTTTCTAAAATTTAATATTTACTATACTGCTATATTTAGTGATATTCTTCTAATTAATTAGTCCGATTTTAGATAAAGTATGATTAAAACTTTAAGTCAACAGCCAAAAGGCCTTTGGATTTTTTGTGGGGTGGAAATCTGGGAAAGATTTAGTTATTACGGCATGCGCGCCTTATTAATCCTTTATCTCACTAGTGAATTTTGGGGTATGAGTGATACTCAAGCATACTTAACCTATGGAAGCTATGTTGCTTTTGTATATATGACTCCCTTAATTGGTGGCTATATCTCTGATACCTTCCTAGGACATACTACTAGCGTAAAATATGGATGTATATTTATCATGATTGGTCATATTTTACTATCAACTCAGCAATCATTTTTCTGGGGGCTTGCCTTTGTTGTCGTTGGAACAGGTTTTTTTAAATCCTCTATGGCTACGAATATAGGCCGAAATTATAATAACTCAAATGATCATCTAAGAGATAGTGGGTACACATTATTTTATATGGCTGTAAATCTAGGTAGTGGTTTAGCTCTAATAGCTGTACCACTTATTGCAAAATACTTCAGTTGGCATGCTGGTTTTGCAACAGCTGCTTTTGGAATGGCTTTAGGATTATTAGTTCTATTTATTGGAGAAGCCAGAAAAATAATCCCAAAAGATCAGATCCTAGTATCTAAAAGAACTCATATAATAACTATTATTTCTGCATTAATAGCTGTTTGTATATTTCAATACCTAATATTTAATGCAAAAAATACCGCAAATGTTTTATATATAATGACTGCCATTGTATTTATTTATCTAATTTATAAGGCTATAAAAGGTGGTAAAGAATATACTATTCCTATTCTAGCTGTATTAAAAGTATCAATTATCGTTATGTTTTTTTGGATACTTTTTGAACAAACAGCAACTAGTGTTTTACTATTTACAGAAAGATTTGTTAATTTAAATATTTTCGGCTTTTCAATATCTGCTGCCAATACACATGTCTTTAACAGCTTATTTATTATAATTTTAGCTCCTTTCTTCGCTATTATATGGGGAAAGTGGAATATCAGTATTTTTAGAAAGATGGGAGCTGGACTAATAATAACAGGATTAGCAATGGGTGCTTTTACTATTAGTGCAAATCTAGCTATTAAAGGATTTTCTCCATCTCTTCTTTGGATAGTTTTAGGATATATGCTTATTACTATGGGAGAATTATGTTGCAGCCCAACAGGGTTAGCAGCTATAAGCAAAGTAGCTCCCGCTGATATAGTTGCTTTACTATTTGGAGTATGGGGAATTAAATCCTCTCTCAGTAATTATTTTGCTAGCTATATTGCTACTTTCACAGATGTCGGTAATATCAAAGATACTTCTTCAATAATTCAAGCTAAAGCTTATTACCATTTATTCTTTAACTTAACAATTACAGCTATAATAATAGGATTAATTATTCTCATAGTATCTAAACAATTAAAAAGACTTTATAACATTTAAGAGAATATTAATTAAAGCTTTGCATACTATATTTAGGCTCTAAAAATTCATAAATACCATCATCAGAACCCTCTCTACCTAAGCCTGACTCTTTAACTCCTCCAAAAGGTGCTGACTCAGTTGAAAGCACACCAAAATTAATTCCAATCATTCCTGCTTCTATAGCATTTCTAACTCTTTCTATTTGTTTAACATCATTACTGAAAAAATAACTTGCTAACCCATAAGGGGTATTATTTGCTCGAGTAATTGCCTCTTCTTCAGTTTTGAATGTATAAATACTTACTACAGGTCCAAAAACCTCTTCACAACTTGTTTGCATGTTATCAGTCATTCCATCAATAATTGTCGGCTCAAAGAAAGTACCTCCTAGCTCATGACTTTTTCCACCAAAAATCACTTTAGCTCCATTATCTAAAGCATTTTTAATATGAGCTTTAACCTTAGTAACTGCTTGATCATTTATTAATGGGCCGACTGTGATACCCTCTTCTAGACCATTGCCAATCTTTAATTTAGACACTTCATCAATAAGCGATTTTAAAAATTTAGGCTTTATATTTTCTTGAACAAATATTCTATTAGGAGCAATACATACTTGCCCAGCATTCCTAAATTTAGAAGCTAATAAAGCTTTAACAGCAATATCAATATCAGCTGTATCAAAGACTATAAAAGGTGCATTACCACCAAGTTCTAATGAAACTTTTTTAACATTTTCAGCAGATTGGGACATCAACAGCTTTCCTATACGAGTTGATCCTGTAAAAGTAATCTTCCTGATATCAATATTAGATGTCATTTCTTTACCTATTTCTTTAGAATCGCCACAAACTACTTGAAATAAATTTTTAGGAATACCTGCTTCTTCAGCAAGTATTTTAGCAGCTAACGCTGATAAAGGAGTAAGTTCAGAAGGTTTAACAACCACCGCACACCCTGCTGCAAATGCAGGAGCTATCTTTCTAGTAATCATAGCCAATGGAAAGTTCCATGGAGCTATCGCTGCTACAACACCAACAGGTTCATAAGTAACTTTTATTTCTGTATTTGGAAAAGGGCTACTAATTAATTTACCATCTATACGTTTAGCTTTTTCTGCATACCATTCAATAAAACCTGCACTATAATTAACCTCTGCTCTTGCTTCTAGCAAAGATTTACCACTTTCAAGAGTAATAATTTGAGCTAAATTATCGATATTTTGAATCAAAAGTTCATACCATTTTCTTAGAATTTTTGATTTCTCTTTTTGTAGAGATCCATTCCATTCCTTCTGTGTATTTTTAGCTTTTCTTATTGATTCTTTTATTTCTATATTGGTATTGTTAGCTATAGTTGCTAATTTATCTTTATTAGCTGGATTTAGAACTTCAAATCCTTCCTTTACATTAAATTTTTCAACAACTTTAGTTAATAAAATATTCATCTTTATATTCTCATTAATTATCACATATTTAAATTATACGCTTATATGATAAGAAACAAATTTATTTATAGAAAAAGTTAAAAAGCAAACACAAACAATAGTTTAAGAGCCTTAAAAACGAAGAAAGCCCCGCTAAGAATTACTTAGAGGGGCTTTAAATGGAAAAAGATGGCGACTACCTACTTTCACCTAGCGAATGCTAGACTATCATCGGCGTGTTATAGTTTCA